>CAJUJU010000037.1:28635-40862 GCA_910586835.1 uncultured Acetatifactor sp. | reverse complement strand
CCACATGGGCAGGAAGCACCCCCAGAACCGCAGCTTTAACGGCGTGCAGTTCCAGGAGGGGGACAGGCCGCTGTGGAAGGCTACATCCTTCACCCGCTTGGGGGTTCGATACCTGGTCAGATCCTGGGAATAGTACAGCCCGTCATGCTCGTCCCACATCTCCCGGTTCACGGCCTCCTTCAGGCGCTCCGCCCAGCGGGCATACTCCTCCGCCGCATGCCGCCATTTCTCCTGACCGCTGACCTCCTCAGCCTCCTGCCGTGCCTGACAGCAGCCTCCCTCCGTGCCTTTCTTCTGCTCTGCCCGGACAGTGCTTTCCTCTCCCTTCCTCCTGCCCAGCTCCCCCAGGATCTCCGCCGCGGCAAGGTACTCCCTGTACATGACACAGTTTAGGAAAATATCCGCCGCGGAACGGGGATTTCGGAAAAACACCGTGGGGTTATTGTCGATCCCCACCATGATATCGTCCTGGAAGAAGAACAGTCCCGTGGCCTCGTCATACAGGTTCTCTTCAAAATACCGCAGGTACGCGATCACCTGCTCCGCCGGGAACCAGTCATAGTCCCCCGTAAAGCGGCAAGTGCCGCACAGAAAGGTACAGAACAGCTTCGCCGGGTTCATGGGCTGTCCTTTTTCGTGCTCCGCCTTGAAATACCCCTCAAAAAGCCCTCCGTCCTCCACCAGAATGGGGAGATAGCCGTCCTCCTCCTGGGCTTCCAGGAAGTTCAGGATACAGCCTTTGGCGTGGGCCGCCGCAGCCTCCCTGGTAAGCCCGAAGGCTTCCATCTGCTCCTCCCCGAACAGCTCAAAGGCCGTAAACAGGGCCTGTGCCTCAAAGCAGCTGTCCCAGTCCCACTGTTCCTTTCCGTAGGCGTCCCCGGGCACAAGGTACGGGTACCGCAGCTTTCCGTGGGGCTCTCTCATTGTCCCCTTCACACGGCTCAGCAGATAGTCTCTGATCTGCGTTTCTTTTTCCGTCATATAAATCCTCCGTCTATTATACACATATTCCGATCTGTTGTCACAGCCTGACACCGGATTTCCTGTTCTTTCCGGCAAAGACAGCCAGAGCCTTTACAGACTCTGGCTGCTCCTGTTTATATCTTATCCAAAGCTCCAGACAGAGCACCGAACAATTTGTGAAGTTTCCGTCATGCCATCCGGGGCATCAGCGCTGTCTCTGGCAGCTTAAACTTTTCTGCTGCATCACAAACACGTTTCCCTGTCGATTCGATACGGCTCTCCTGCCAGAATCATTCCCGGCGCTCAACATTGTTCCGCGATTGGCCTTCAGCTTCACCGGATCCGGTTTTACCTTTTTATACAGCGCAGCTGCTTCACCGTCCGCCTGTGCATCACCCGAGCTTACGCTTCCGCCCGTCTGTTCATCGCCTGAGCTCACGCTTCCACCCGTCTGTGCATCACCCGAGCTTACGCTTCCGCCCGTCTGCGCATCGCCTGAGCTCACGCCTCCGCCCATCTGTGCATCGCCTGAGCTCACGCTTCCGCCCATCTGTGCATCGCCTGAGCTTACGCTGCCGTCAGGCCCCTCATTGTCCGATCCGTCACTTCCGTCAGTCTCCGCACCATCCATGCCTTCGCTCTCGTCAGTCTCCGCATCCTCCAACAGAAATGTGGATTGATTCGTCCCTCCCATCTCTGCGTACAGGGAGGTCACATAAATCGTCGCTCCCCCGTTCACGTCCATGAGACGGTATACAAAGTTGTCAGGACCGGCATCAAAGATAGAGGTATTACCTGCATTCCATGGAGGCGTACCGATACCGTTATTATTCTTCGGCATGACGATCTTCGTCCATACGCCCGGCGTCAGCTCCGTATCGCCGCACCACCAACCGCCGATCTTTACCCCGGCATTGTCTGTATATGCGTAATAGTAGACTTGATCGTACCCACTGATATCGTTCATCACCCCGCCCGGCACGGCAAACGCCGCTTCGTTCGTTGTGGCTGTCAGCTTCAGCGTTCCCGCCTGATCTTCCGTTCTCACCAGAGCATCGTCGCCGTCATAAACCTTGGCGGAATCAATGCCGTAGCTCGTCACCCCGGGACTTACAATACAACCGTCCTGCAGCCCGGCCCGATGGATGTCGTTTACCTTCACTCCGCCCGTGACAGGATTCCGATACACAACTGTCACCGTATAACCGGTTCCCTTTACATACTGGAAGCTGTTTCCTGCAATGGGCGTTCCGTTGACAAGGAATCCGAATTCCAGCCCTTCCGGCGCCGTTCCCTCAGCCGTCAGTGTCACGGTCTCACCGTTTTTATAGCCGTCCTTATCCGTGGTGCAGCCCTGAAGCGCTATATTTCCTTCCACCGGATCCGGCGCGATCATCTCCGCGTACAGAGAAGTCACATAAAATACCGTTCCGTTGGTTCCCTTCATGAAACGATAAGCAAAATTGTCCGGCCCTGCTGTAAAGATAGAAGCACCCGTCAGATTCTGAGGCCCCATCTCCTTCGTCAGTGTCACCTTCGTCCATTGCCCTGCCGTGAGGGGTGTGTCCCCGCACCACCAGCCGCCGGACTGCACGCCTGCTGCCTCCGTGTACACATAGAAGTACACCTGGTCGTATGCGCTGATATCGTTTACTACCGCATTTTCTACACCGAATCCTGCCTCGCCGCCGTTTACCGTCACCTTCAGCAGTCCTGTGTCGCTTGCTCTCACCAGTTCGTCTCCGCCGTCATACACCTTATCCGTCACATATTCTGCTGTCCCGCCGTCATGCTGAGGTGTAATTTTGTCGGTATTTACATCAAGCACCTTCACTCCGCCTGTGACAGGATTTCGATACCAGACCTCCACCCTGTACCGCTTGCCGCTTTCATACACAAAGCTGTCAGCGTCGATCCGCGCACCGTTTACGATAAATCCCGCCGCTTCCAGTCCGGCAGGCACTTCCCCGGCCGTCAGCTTCACGGTCTCTCCGTTCTTATAGCCGTCCTTATCCGTAGTACAGCCAAGCAGTGTAATATGGTCCTTCACAGGATCCGGCTGAATCATCTCCGCGTACAGCGAGGTCACATAGATCGTCGCTCCCCCGTTCACACTCTGGAGACGATAGACAAAATTGTCGGGACCTGCCTCAAAGACAGAGACGCCGCCTGCATTCCATGGAGGCGTACCGCCGCTGGTATTCACCTTCGGCATGACTACCTTCGTCCACGCTCCCGGCGTAAGGGACGTATCGCCGCACCACCAGCCGCCGATCTTTACCCCCACATCGTCGGTATATGCATAATAGTAAACCTGATCAAACCCGCTGATGTCGTCCATCACCGCACCCGGCACGGCAAACGCAGCTTCGTCCGCGGTGGCCGTCAGCTTCAGCGTCCCAGCCTGATCCAACATCCTAACCAGCACGTCGTCACCGTCATAGGCTTTTGCGGAATCAATGGCATAGGCCGTCAACCCGTCCTTCGCATCGCCCACCTTGCAGCTGTCATCCAGCACAGCCCGGTGAATGTCATTTACCTTCACGCCCTCTGTGGCAGGATTCCGGTAGCAGGCTTCCGCCCTGTGCAGCTTACCGCTTTCATACAGAAAGCTGTTTCCGTCGATTCTCTGGCCGTTAACAATAAAGCCGCCAAACTCCAGCCCGGCAGGCGCTTCCGCCGCCGTCAGCGTCACGGTCTCGCCGTTCTTGTAGCCGTCTTTATCCGTGGTACACCCGATCAATGTGATGTGGCCCTCCACAGGATCCGGCTCCGTCATCTCCGCATAAAGCGAAGTCACATGGAACACTGTCCCTGCCGGCGCATTCACAAAGCGATAGACAAAGCTGTTCAGTCCTTTCTCAAAGACTTTATCCACACCGCTAACGTCAGTCAGGTTATCCGTCTTCTTCATGGTAACCTTCGTCCACTGGTTGGGCATAAGAGCCGTATCTCCGCACCACCAGCTTCCCACCGAAATTCCCGTGGTATCCGGCGCGTCCGTATACACATAGAAGTATACCTGGTCATATCCGCTGATGTCTCTGAACAATGCGTTACTCACGCAGATTCCCGCGTCAGCCGCCTTTACCGTAACCTTCAAAAGCCCTGCATCGCTGGCCTTCACCAATTCGTCGCCGCCGTCATATTTCCTGTCCGTCACAAACAATGCCTCTGCCGTGTCTGCGGGAACCGCCGGAAGCTCTCCTGCATTCACGTCCAGCACCTTCACGCCCTCCGTGACAGGATTTCGATACCAGGCCTCCACTGTAATCATCTCATATCCCAGATAAGTAAAGGTATTGCCCTCTATCCTCTGCCCATTGACGGTAAAGCCGCCCGCTTCCAGTCCGGCAGGTGTTCCCGCCGCCGTCAGCGTCACCAGCTCGCCCCTCTTGTAGCTGTCCTTATCTGTGGTGCAGCCGCGGAGCGTCATGTGATCTGCAACCGCCTCCGGTTCCTCCATCTGTGCGTACAGGGAAGTCACATAGAAAATATCCCCTTCTTTGCCGCCCATAAAGCGATAGACAAACCCGTCCGGCCCGGCGGAAAAGATGGATTCCCCGCGGAAATTCCACGGTCCCACAGCCCTGGCCGTCATAATCTTCGGCAGCGTCACCTTGGTCCACGCACCCGGCGTAAGATGGGTATCTCCGCACCACCAGCCCCCGGCCTGCACGTCTGACGCGTCCGTATAAACATAGAAATACACACTGTCAAAACCGCTGATATCACTTATCAGCGCATTGCTTAACGCTACTGCTGCCTCCGGGCCCGTCACGCTCACCTTCAGGGAGCCGGTCTCACATGCCCGCACCAGCAGATCATCCCCATCGTATATTTTATCTTTTGCATAACCGGAAGACTCCGCGGCATCCAGGAACACCACCTGTTCATCCTCTGCTCCCAGAATCGGAGCGGCTCCGGTTCCCGGATTCCGGTAAAGCGCCTCCACGGTATACTCTCTTCCGGCATCCTCCACCACAAAGGTATTGCCCGCCAGCGGCTTCCCGTTTACAACATACAAAATATCCAGACCGGCAGGCGGTTTGATCGTTGCCGTCAGCGTCACGGTCTCACCCTTCTGATAGGTCGCCTTGTCCGCGGTCACATTCTTCCCCGTCACGGTTGCCTCTGTCATACCTGCTTTTCCGGTGTAAAGGGAAGTCACATAAAATACATCCCCGTCCTGTCCGCCCATAAAGCGGTAGGCAAAATTGTTCGGCGTGCTCTCGAAAATGGACTCACCCGTGATATTCTGCGGCCCCATCTCCTTTGTCAGCACTACCTTCGTCCACTGTCCCGGCCGCAGAGGGGTATCGCCGCACCACCAGCCGCCGGACTGCGTATTCCTGGCATCCGTATAAACGTAAAAGTATACCTGCTCATAGCGGCTGATATCGTCGGTGCGGGCCCCCGCCACGCAGACACCGGCCTCAGGTCCGCCTACCGTCACCTTCAGTGTACCGTTTTCACTTTCCTTCACCAGCTGATCGCTGCCGTCATAAACCTTTTGTGTGGTATACTCCGCACTCTTTGCCTCATAATGCAGACTGATTTCGTCGGCATTGGCATCCACCGCCATAATGGGATCGCTTCCGTCCGCGTTCTCGTCGTTGCGATAAGCACGCACGCCGGACAGCCAGACCGGAACACCTTCCTTACAGCCGGAGCCAAAGAAACGCACCACCAGCTCTCCCTCTCTGCTCTTCCAGTCCTTATTGGGCCACACATCCCCCAGAACGGGATTGCGCAGGAACAGGTTCGGTGCATTCAGCCTGATCCTTACCCTGGTCCAGTTCTCCGCCTTCAGCGGTATATCGCCGCACCACCAGGCTCCCGACTGAAGCTTTTTGGTGTTGGTATACACATAAAATTCCACATAGTCATAGCCGCTGAAATTAAAGTTCCGCAGGAATATGCCGTTGTCATTGCCGGACAGAACAAGCTTCACGGAACCGTTGTCATCCCCGTAGCGCACATTCGGATCCCATTCCACCCGGGTATTCCCCGCGCCCAGACTTTGCAGATTAAAATCATTGGGCCAGAACACCACATTTTTCGGGCGGTAAAACGCCTCGATTACATACTCCCGGTCCAACAGCTCAAAACTCAGCTTATCCGTCAGCTCGCCGTTGACGGAGAAATAATCCAGGATCCATCCCTCCGGCGCACAGTCAGGGTTCAGGTGAATGGTATCTCCCTGCATATAGCTGTCCTTATCCGCGGAACAGTTCTTCGTGGTCAGCTGCACCGGCCCGAAGGAGCCCGCCTGCACGGAGGAAACCCAGTACTGAGTGCCTTCTTTGCTGCCCTCCCCCATAAACCGCAGGGGCAGCCGCCCCACATAGGGCTGTCCCTTATGGTAACTGTTGGGGCAGAAATCATTGCCCGTGCTGTCCTTCAGATACACATTCTCATCCGCCAGCTTAATCCGCACCCGTGTCCAGATCCCCGGCTTCAGCACGGTATCTCCCAGCCAATAAGAACCGGACAGGGTATTTTCCTTATGGGTCAGAACCCAGAAATCCACATAGTCATAGCCGGTGAAGTCAAACATGTTCAGGAACACCGCCGTGTCCCCCTCTTTGACCGTCACACGGATCGCTCCCTTGTCTGTTCCATGAGAAACGCTGTTGTCAAAGACTACTTCATTTCCGTTGGGGTCAATGGTTGACACCGCCGCCGGATCGGCTTCCATAATGACGCCGGTGCTCTTCTGCACCGTCACCTGAGCCGAAGCCGTAAGCCGCCCTTCCTTCTGGGGGTGATAAGCCCACCAGGAAAGCTTCAGGTTGACGGCGCCGCCGTAGGGCAGGCTCACATTCCTGCCCTTTACCGCAAAGCTTTCGCCTCCGTCGCTCACCGCGCTCAGACGGACTGCCACGCCTTCCGCCACATTGCCGTCCACGTCCTTTACCTGTGCCGCCGGCGCAGAGTAGCTGTCGCCGTCAATCACTGCCATAGGCTCACAGCTCTCCACATCCAGATAATATTTCCTTTCCTCATAGACGAATCCGACTTTTTCCTCACTGGACACCCCTTCCAGATTGCGGATGGAAGACGCCTTCACTCCCTTTTTCTCCGCACGCGAGGCATAGCCGAACCACTCTCCCCGAATCGGTTTGTCACCGATAGAGGTCTTGCCGATAAAAAATTCATCCACATACAGATAGAGGTCGCCGCCGCGGCGAATGGCAAGCACGTTGGCCGGATTTTCCGGCGAAGCCTGGGCAAACCGCTCTACCACTTCCCCGCTGAGCACGGCCACAACGTCCTCCCAGGCTCCCTCGCCGTACCACTTGCACACCGAATCGGAATAATGATTGACCTGAAATTCAATGATATGCTCCGTTCCGATCATCACCGCCGCATTGAACAGCTGATTGGTATCCGCATTCGGATCATACCCTCCGGTCACATCAAAGCTCAGCGCCCAGTCCGTCCCCTGTCCGACGCCTTTGGCAATACAGGTGTTAAAATCCAGCCAGGCTGCATTTCCCCACCATTCCGATTCATAGGTATAGCGTCCCCAGGTCATGTTATCATAGGTCAATTGATCCACATATCGCACCGTGATAGTATGTGTCGCCTCCGTGGGGACAAAGGTGTCCCCGGCCAAGGGAATATCGTCCGCAAGGAAGCAGTCCACCACCTTGCCCCGGATCTCCTCCGCCCGAAGCTGCACCGTCTCGCCCTGATAACAGCTGGTTCGATCCAGAATCACATGCTCACCGGCCACCAGCTCGCTCTCGCCCCTGCGCACCACTTTCATGGGGGAAAGATAAAATGTTCCGCTGGGAACGGTTTCTCCGCTGTAGTCAAAGATAAACCGGATCACCGTACCCGAAATATCCATGGTACTGATAGTCTTGATGTTGTCCGTACCCACATTGCCGGCCTCGCCGCCCCATCCGTTCACCGGCCAGGTCACTCTGGTCCACTCTCCGGCCTTCACCGACTGATCATTCCACCATCTGGAACCCATCACAATATCGGCGCCGCTGTCATTGTAGACATACATCTCCATCTGAAGGCAATTGCTGATATCCAGGATGGCAGGAGTTTTCATAACGACATAGCCCTCGTTGGCCTGGGTAGCCTCGCCGTGAAACGTCAGCTTGTAGGAACCGGACTCTTCTCCGTACACATACTCCGGCGCCTCTTCTCTGGATACAAACTGGCCGCTGTATTTGTCACCCTCCAGAAGAACAACCTGTCTCGCGCCGAATTCCTCCCCGAAGTAGAGCACCGTATCCTGGTCGAAATGCTGCGGCCCATCCACCGCACGGGCATATTCATAGTCGTTATAATTACCGGCGCTGTCCTCCACATGGATCCGAACGACATAGGAGCCCGCGCTCTGATCCACACGGAACTGGTTGCTCCTCACTTCCACCTCCTGCTCGCCGCCCTTTTCTGGAAGATAAAGCACCTTCACCCAGCACTTTGTCCTGTCCGCGTCACCCTCTACGGTGTAAGCAGGTATTTTGTATGTATTTCCCGTGATGTAAAAGTCAGGAAACATACCTGTAACCTTTACGGACGGCGCTGTCCGGTCCCCGAAATCCACCCGCACCACCGCGTCTTCCACATTTTTCCGTCCGGCTGTATATAAAAATTCATACACCCCCGGAGTCTCTGCCATCAGAGAACCCAGGGAACCGTCCAGCGCTTCGCCGTCCGGCCCTGTCACGGATACAAGCCTCACCCGATAGCCCGCCAGAATCATCCCGTTGGCGTCCACCACCTCATACTCCGGCAGCAGGTAGGTGCCCAGATCCTCCTCCAGCACCTCCTGCGGCACATTAATCCATGCATTGATTGTGTTCCTGACCCCCGCTGCCACGGCAACTCCGCCGGTCAGCGCTAGCAACACCACCAGCACAATCAACCCGATTATCATGTTTTTCTTATTTTTCAGTTTATCCATACCAAAGCCCTTTCCATGCCGCCTACTCGGCTGTCGTCTGGCTGGTCTCCAACGCCTTCATGTAAGTGTCCCAATTTGCCGCCATCCCCTGGGCGCTGATCGCCAGGATGGAATCTCCGGTCTCCCCGTCGATCAGTCTGCTGTCGATAGCATTTCCCACACCCGGGAACTCCGCAAGACCGCCCCGATACATCATAGGAGATGAATTGTTGGGAAATACCGGCACCATATCCGTGCCGAAAGCCTCTAGCTTGGAGCGGATGAAATCACTTGCGGCAACTGTATCATCCACTTCATAGCCATACGGCATGGTCAGCCCCTGCAGCTTGTTTGCATAGATCTTCTGCGCCCGCTCCGAACACAGATACACCAGAAAATCCTTTGCCAACTGTTTCTGTTCCTCGGGACGATAGCTGGGGATTCCGATGGGATAATTGGGGGTTGCCGTATAACCCATAAGACGAGCCTCCCGCACTGCCGCAAAATCTTCTGCGCTCACGCCCTCAAAAGACGACGCTCCCTCGTCCACAGCAGCCACCACAGCCGCAAGCTTCTCCTCCGTCTGCACGGTAGACAGCTTCCGGGCCAGAGCGCTCACCACAGGAGCTCTCATCATGCCAATGTCCTGAGGATTGCTGATGAGCCAGGAGAACATCTCGTTCTCCAGCCAGTCTCCGTTTACCATAAAAGCTACCTTTTTGGTATCATCCCGGTAACCGTTCCCCAGAAACGCAGCCTGCGCCTCCTCAAAGTTCATATACTTGGCATAGGGATGCATATAGCCGTTTTTCAGGCTCATAAACTCCGACAGCGTATCCAGCGCCACTTTCCGCCCTGCCGCATCGTTGATTTCCGGTCCCTGCTCCCACTGACCCGTGGCCTCGTTGCGATACATGCCCTTGTAGAAATTGTTGTAGGCCTCCAGCCCCTCATACTGAGCCCACCACACAACGCCTAAGTAATCCCAGTAATAATTGATTCCGGAGCAGGCGGAAAAAGCGTAATAGCCTTTGCTCACCAAATCCTTACTCATGGCAAGCATTTCGTCCGTAGTCCGCGGCAGCTCCCAGTTTCCGACGCCGAATGCCTCATCCAGCGTATTGGCATTGTAACAGAAAGCGGAAACGGAATTGCTTCCGTACATGATATAACGTTTTCCGTCCGGCGCCAGACTGTATTCATAGAGCGTCTGGTTCATCTTGTCCTTGATGGCCCGGGATTCCCCGTCGCACACCGCGTCATAAACCGACGTCAGATCCTCCAGCATGTGAGCGTCCTGAGCCTGATACATGTTTAACAGCGGCATGACAATATCATTGTATTCCTGCTCCGAGTTCAGCAGAGACTGAATCTCGCCTGTGGAATAGCTGGGCACCCACTTGACGGTCACACCCGTCAACGATTTATAATCCTGGCTCATGGCGTCCATCCACTCGTCCCCGAAACCGCCGGCACTGTAGTGTACGCTGATGGTTCCGCCGCCTGCGGGCTGGCCCTGTCCGCTGTTATCCGCGGAGCCTTCCACCGCCCTGTCCTGGCCGCCGCACCCGGCCAGCATCCCCGTCGTCAGCGCCAGCACCGCTGCAATACTCGCCATTCTTTTTCCGTTTTTCTTCATTCTCTTATACCTCCCTGCGTGCTTCGGCACGCTTTTCAATCGAAACGTTGCATATGCTCCTGATTCAACCCAAATCAATTTATCTTCAGCGGAATCACGAAGATTCCCTCCCCCGGCGACAGGGTAATCTCCAATTGATTATCCTTTACCTCGTAGATCTTCCTCTCTCCCCTGCGGTACACCATGGCACGGTTGGCATCCTGAAAGGAAAAACTTATGGTGTCCTTCAGTTGATAGATGGGATCGGTAAAATTGGTTACAATCAGCCCGTCCCGGCCTTCCGCATCTTTAAACTGTCCTATCAGAGTATCCTCTGTTCCTGAAACTGTCCCGCAGTCCAACTCCGTCAGCGGATTGGCAATTCCCGCAAACAGATTGTTCCTGTAGGTGGGATCCTGTGCCAGCTGATTGCTGCCTTCTACCGGAAGCACACCCTCCCAGTCAAACGCCAGATACACATGGTCGAAATTCTGAATCTCACGGTTAATCTCCTGGGCCCAGTAATAGACAGGGGTAGGCGTGCAGGATACATCGTTCTCAACACAGCCCCCGCCAAAGCCGCCCAGAAAAGACTTCCGGTAGGTAAAATAGCTGAATCCCTTGATTCCAAATGCCATGTCCGTATAGATCTGGAACGTCAGCTCCTCCCGGCTGGTGATCTCACGGCGATCCACATCCGAATAGGACTGGATAAACATATGAAAGTCCGCGCCTTCTCTTCTGGCATACTGCGCATAGTGGCTCATATGCTCCAGCCACATGCTGCTGATGACATATTGCCCTCGGGTGTAGAGCAGCGGATAGATATCTGTAGATAAAATCTTCCTTCCGGGAATCTGGGAGAGAACCTGATCGCAGAACTTGTTCAGATAATCCTCCGTAGTTGTCAGCGTACTGGGCTGCGCCGCACAGTTAAACGGATCCATGTTGACATAAAGCGTCATGTCCTTCCCGGCATACACCTCCTTCATGGCATTGATACGCTCCACCACATCGGGAAACTGCTGGATTGGCGGCTCATCCCACAGATTAATCATATCCACCGCCGGATATCCGCTGTAATCATAGGTATCCACAGGTACATTCTGTGAATTATCCAGGGAGG
Organism: uncultured Acetatifactor sp.; assembly: GCA_910586835.1. GTDB lineage: Bacteria > Bacillota > Clostridia > Lachnospirales > Lachnospiraceae > Acetatifactor. Next base: position 29,243 of record CAJUJU010000037.1, on the reverse strand, counting down.
TATCCATGCCCAGGATCGCTTTCAGCCCCACCTCCTCACAGTGCTTCAGCTGTTCAAAGTAACCGTCCGTCCCCCTGGCTGCAAAAACTCCGTCGATGAACATATGGGTCAGCCCCATATCCTTCGCCATCTGATAATCCTCCAGGGTATTGATGGGCACATCCCAGCCGCCGATCCACATTTCCTTATCGTCAGGATACTCCGGATATTCCTCTTTGACCGGATCTGCCGCCCCGCAGCCTGCAAGGCTTCCTGCCGCAAGAGCTGCCACAAGCAGCAGCGCCGTCAGTTTTCCTGCTTTTTTCATAAAGCGTTTCCTCTCTCTCTTTTTTAAGCTGCCGGCATCGCCGCCGGTATATACACTTGGTGCAAGGTCTTTTCAAGCTTAGTGATTTCCTTCATGACAGCGGAACTATAGTTCCATGAGAAAAACGCTGTTCTTGCGTTCTTCTGCGTGAAGAAGCTCTGCCCGCAGAGCGTGAAATCACTTGGCGAGATCTTTTCGAGCTTAGTGATTTCCTTCATGACAGCGGAACTATAGTTCCATGAGAAGAACGCTGTTCTTGCGTTCTTCTGCGTGAAGAAGCTCTGCCCGCAGAGCGTGAAAT
>CAJUJU010000037.1:0-28535 GCA_910586835.1 uncultured Acetatifactor sp. | reverse complement strand
CACTTGGCGAGATCTTTTCGAGCTTAGTGATTTCCTTCACGCTTAGCCCTTCAGCCCGCCCATGCTCATAGACTCCATCATGGTATTCTGGAATTTTGCAAACAGGATGATAACGGGAATCACGCTCACGATCAGCCCTGCAAAAAGCAGCGGGTAATTGGTTCCCCTCGTCATCTCCAGCTGAAATATATACAGTCCGGAGGATAGCGTGGGATGGGACTGTAAAAACAGGTTCGGCTCCATGTACTCATTCCACAGCTGCACGGTGGCCACCAGAAACAGGGAACCCATAACCGGCAGCGCTTGGGGCAGCATGACCTTCAGGAATACCTTCAGATGGCTGGCCCCGTCGATAAAGCCTGCTTCCGCATAAGTCCAGGACAATGTCTTGAAGAACGAATGCAGCATGACAAAGTTGAAGCCGAAGCCGCTGAATTTGGTCACCAGAAGCAGCGGACTGTCCAGAATCCCCAGCTGCGAATACATCCTGTACTGGGAGGGGAAGGAACCCACCACCGGGATCATCATGGTCACCAACGCTACCGCGTAGACCAGCCCCCGGCCCGGGAACTCGTACTTAGCCACCACATAGGCCACCATGGCCGAGGCGATCACTCCCAAAAGCGCCCCGCCGCAGGAATACCAGATCGAATTGAAAAACATCTCAAACATATTGTGACCGCCGGCCTGCACCGAGCGGAACGCCTGCAGGTAGTTGTCAAACTTCCACTCCTTCGGCAGCCCCACCAGGTTCGTGGAAAATTCCATCTGGGTCTTCAGCGAAGACAGCACGGCCCAACCCATGGCATAAATCAAAGTGAAGGCATAGAAGGCCAGCAGGATAAACACCACCACCTGGAAAAGGTGAAGCCCACCCCGTGTTTTTTTGCTTTTTTTCATAAGTCCCTCCTTAATATTCCACGTCCGGATCGATCTTGTTGAACAGGTAGCGCACCAGGAACACAATGGGTATGCTGACCAGGGTATAGAACATACCGATGGCTGCCGGGTAGTTCAGATCCGCTCCCTTGAAGGTCTGACGGTAAATCCAGAAGGCCGTGGTGGTAATGGCCGGATTATCCACCTCAACACCAGAGCCCTGGAACAACAGGATCGGTCCGCTGCTGTTGAACAGAGAGGTGATCAACAGAATCAGCGTGGTGGAAAGGGTGGGCCACACCATGGGGATGATAATGCTGAACAGCTCCCGATACCAGGGCACGCCGTCCAACTGTCCCGCCTCCAGAACCTCTCCGGGAATCCGGCTCATGGCACTCTGGTACAAAATCATGTTTACGCCGAATCCGGTCCAGATGGTAAAGGCAATGATAGTGCCCGTAGCCGTGGCGTTATCTGTCAGAAGGGGCGGAATCCGATATCCAACCAGCGCCAACAGCATATCTATGGGGCCGCCGTAGCTGATCAGATTCTTGTAGGTCGTCACAAACAGCATGGCGCTGACGATGGACGGCAGGAAGAAGAGCACCCGGAAAAACTTATAACCCGGAATCCTCTTAAACAGGAAGTATGCCACCAGAAACGTAGCCGGCACCATACATACCCCTGCCGTAAAATATTTGAAAGTGTTCCGAAGGGCCGACATGACCGCGGACGTTTCGGGGTGGGCCCACTCTCCGAAAAATCTCCGGAAGTTCTCCAGCGACCAGCGGAAAATTTCTCCGCCCCCTTCCGCATAGCCTGCAAACTCCTTGAACGCCATGACAATGGAATTGAAATTAATTCCGATGTAAAAGATACAAAACTGGATCACCGGAAGCAGCAGCATTCCGTATACAAAAAGGTATTTGTCTTTATTTTTCCTGAAAATCTTCAGGAAGTTTTCTTTTTTCAGATTCGCCTCCATGTATTTCTCCCTTTCCAAAAATCCCGCCGTTTATTCGATGGCGGCCCGTATCCGATTGCATTCGGTGATGCACCGCATGGCAGCCTGGCTGAATTTCGGCCGTCTCGCATAAGTATATAATCCGTTTTCCTCCTGCTCGATATCATAGAGCTGTGTGTAACAGAAACCGCTGAGCTTGCCGCAGCGCAGCAGCCGCTGCGTCAGCCCCCGGTAGCGCTCCACAAAGGTCTGCTCATCACTGCAGATGCTGTAACCCCAGCCCTCCTCCTCTGCGATGGCCTCCGCTTTATCTTCCCGAAGGCTCACGTCACGCTTGGCACAGCCGTCGCCGGAATAGGCAATGCCGCCGTACTCGCTGGCGTTTACCGGAATCTCTCCCCGGCACAGGATATCCTCCTGAGCACTCTCCGGCGGATACAGGGTTTCCACTGTCAGCAGATCCTCCTGCTCCAGCCGCTCCAGACAGTGATCCAGCTCCTGCTGTGGTCCATAACAGTGAAAGTCAAACACATCCGTGTATTTACCGTGATACCCTCCGCTGGTATCCACACAGGGACGGGTATCGTCCAGCGTCTTCGTCACCATGTAAACGCTCTCCACAAAACGCACATCCCGCACCTTACGATTATCCAGCAGATTGCTCCAAGCTTCATTTAACGGGCACCAGGTGATAATGGAGGGATGATTGAAGTACTGTTCCACCGTCTCGCTCCATTCACTGATGAACCTTCCCAGGAAGTCAAGCTTTTCATATTCCACCCCCCAGCTGGGGAACTCCCCCCAGACCATGTAGCCCATCCGGTCGCATTCATACAGGAAGCGCTGTTCAAATACCTTCTGATGAAGTCTTGCGCCGTTAAATCCCAGCTCCATCCCTCTCTCGATATCCTGGCGCATGGCCTCCACCGAAGGAGCCGTGTAGATGCTCTCCGCATAGTAGCCCTGGTCCAGAACCAGCCGCTGAAAAACGCTTTTTCCGTTTAATAAAAACTTTCTGCCCTGGTATTTCACCTCGCGAAGGCCGAAGTAACTCCGGACATGATCCTCTCCCAACGAGATCTCCACATCATAGAGATTTCCCTCTCCCAGCTCCCACAGATGCTTCTCCGTCAGAGGAATACGGAAGCTGCGGCGAAACGCTGCCTCTCCATGGGCTTCCCCGACCCTTCTGCCCTGGTAAAACACCTGGATATGTACGGGAGCACAGCCCTCCGTCTCCACCTCCACCTTCACGGCGCACTTCTCAATGTCCGGAGTAAAGTAGACCCTCTTCAGGTAGACGGGCGGTGTTCGTTCCAGCCAGACACTCTGCCAGATCCCTGTCGTCCGCGTGTAAAAGCAGCCGAAGGATCGCTGTTTTCTGGTCTGCTTTCCGCTGGGGATGTTTTCCCGCATATCATCATGTACCGTCACCGTGATCCGGTTTTCACCCGGATGAACGGCCCCTGTGATATCCGCCTCAAAGGCCGTATAGCCTCCCACATGGGATGTCACATACTGCCCGTTCACATAGACCTTAGCCTCATAATCCACCGCCCCGAAGTGCAGAACCAGCCGGCCGGCCAGATCCTCCTCGCTGACCTCAATGAGCCTGGAGTAGACACAGTCATCCATGAAATCAGTGATTCCCACGCCGGACATTTCCGACTGAGGACAAAAGGGAACTTCGATCCGTCCCGGCAGCGGTGCGTTTAGTCTGTCCTCGCCCCTGCCGACCGCAAATTCCCAGGAACCGTTAAGGCTGAAATAGTAGCCCCTCTCAAACTGTGGATTGGGATGTTCACTGCGATACATAATAACCTCTTTCCTAAGTTCTTATTTTTCATTTGACATTTCCCATTATAAAGGAACCACATTGGAAAACCAATACTTTGGACCTTGCCACATTTTGACGTTTCACCAGGTAAAAGCTCTCAAGAATTGAAAAGGTTGCCCAAATTTTCAGTTGTAAAGGGGATTTTTTAGGCAGATTGCACAGGTATAGCTAAGGAAAGCTTCGCTTTCCTCGTTCGCGTTGCTCGTCATAAGCTCTTTCCTGCCGATGCCCGTGCAAGCACGGCCTCCGCCGTCCTTCGCTTCTGACTCTGCTTATTCGCGCAAAGAAAGAACTGCCGTATCCCGGTAGGGGACGACAGTTCTTTCTTCGCTTAAATGTTCTTATTCTATTCTAATGTCATAAGTATGGCCTGGGGGTAATCACCGAAGTTCCTTCCGAACAGGTTGACTCCGCCCTTGTGCTCCGCATCGTCCTTGACGCCGATATCCAGCCGGATGGAGGATCCCTCTCCGATCCGGAGGTCTCCGTATCTCACTTTATCCGAGATAAATACATTGTCCTCCCACACGCCGCTTTCATCCACTGTAATCCGCTTCAGCACGCCAAATTGGGTGCTGGTAACGGGCCAGTAGGACGGCGTGTACTTGCCCCGCCGGCCGCCGAAATCTCCGGCCGAAGTAAAGGTCAGAATCTCGCCCTGATTGACGCAGACGGTAATATCAGATTCCCATTCGTTATTATAGTACATGGTCTCCGAGCACACCTCAAAGGAGAAGGTGATCTGAGAATACTGTCCATCCCTGGGAAAATCCGTAGGAAAATTATAACTGATAAATCCCTGATCAAACCAGATGCACTCCGCCTGCACACGCTTTGGAGAAAAGAACACATTGGGATCGTCAAAGGATTCCACATTTTCCTCCAGTCCCGTCATGCCGCAGGGCGCTTTGATATGGCAGTGGGAAAACATCCCAATGGGCATTTCCACCGTATAGCCCTTCTTTTTCAGTTCCGTACTCATGGGCTCCAGGGAAACGCAAAGCTCCAGAATAGCCTGCGAACAGTATTTTACATGCCCCTTGGGGCTCGGCTTGTACATGACATACACGAGTCCCGCCTCCGCCAGCACATCAATGTGACGTGAGACGCTGGAGGCCGGGATATCCAGCTCCTCCGAAATTGCCGCGATGCTCTTTGACGCGCTCAGCAGGCTTTTCATGATCCGCACCCGCTCCGGCACCGACAGGGCACGCCCCATCCTTGCGATCAGCTCATGATCCGCCGGATTGTCCATGCAGAGGAATACTTTTTTCTGTGGGGTTAAAATATCACTCATACCAGACCTCCAAAATTTCCTATTCCGGTATACTTATTATATAGGATTTTTGCGAAAATGGCAATCAGATACTTCCCCGAAAACAGGTATTCTCAGATACGCCCCGCACACCCTCCCCATAGCCTCATCCTCTCTGTCATTGCCCACGGCCAGGGTTTCCTCCGGCGGTATACCCAGCCAACCACAGATTTCTCTGATCCCACCCCCTTTATCCAATCCCTTTCCAATGATCTCCAGGCAATTATTCTCCGTAAAAACACGGCAGTCCGACTGCGCCAGCAGTTCTCTTACTCTTTCGCATTCCTGCTCCCGCCAACGGCAATGATGCCTTTTAATAAGAGTGATCTTGTATACCTGATGGTTTTTCCGGTATATTCTCACCCGGGCCCTGACGCGCTCCGCAAAATCCGTAAGCCCGGACAAAGGAATCGCTTCCAAAGAATGAACCGCTTCCCTGCTCTCCCGCAGCAACACATATCCTCCGGAGGCAAATACCGCCCCCCGGAACAGCTCCCTGTCACCTCCCAGCCTTTTCCACGCCTCCTCTTTCGGCATGGAGGTAGCCAAAAAAACAGGACATTTCTCCCCCAATGCCGCCAGTCTGCGGCGGGTAACCTCCGGCAATCCTCCTCTGTGCCCCTCCGGAACCAGCGTCCCGTCCAGATCCAGAAAAATTGCGCTGTATCTTTTGGGAATCCTGAAAACAGGATAGTCTCCGAAAAACGCTCTTCCTGCAAAATCAGCCCTTCCGCCGTAAGCCAGATAACAGCTGCATCTTTTTTTGCCGCACTGCGGCCCAAAAATCTCTTCCGCGCTGCCCTGATACCAATTTACTTCCTTCGTCCTGCCGATATTGCAGGAACGAACTCCGCCGTCAGCCTCCACAAAGCATCTGTCCGTACACATGTTCAAATCGGCCTTGGGTGCATTCAGCTCTCTTTCAAAAAAAGGATCTATCGCGGAAAACGCCGCTTTCTCCTTCTCTGTGTAATTCCGCTCAAGCCCATCCATCTTGTTGATCCACAGATAAACGTCCGGGGGCAGCTTCTCCCGAAGCACCGTAAGCAACGGTATATTCTGCGGCACGCCCACCGCCCCGGCGCACAGCCTGACGCCGCTTTCGACCAGCCTGCGGCATTTTTCCGAAAAAGTGTCCACGTCCGTCATCTCCGGGTGAAAGGTTGCCCAGATGCAGAGCTTATCCCGTTTCCCGCCCAAACTGCAGAGCTTGCTTTCCCCCCGGACAGCACCGGAAAAATCAAAAATTTCCAGGCAGTTCTCCACGGAAAAGCTCAGGTTGGTCTGAAGTCCCACCCGGTGGATTTCCGGCAATGCCGCAAGCCGCCCCAGCCCTTCCCAGTACCATCTGTGTAAGGAGGCTTCCCCGTAGGGCACGACAAAAACAGCGCCCACGGAAAATTCTGCGGCTCTGTTCTCCACTCTGTCGCAAAAGCGCTCAAAACTCCGCCTGTCCTTTTCCAGCTCGGCCACCGACGCCCTGTGCTTGGAAAAGGGACAGTAGGAGCAGCTGTAATTACAGCTTTTCAGATATCCCCTGTAAGAAATCGTCTTCCCGGCCATTGCTCCTCTCCCACTCCAGCATCTTCCTTCTGACATCCTCCGAAATCAACTGCGGCCCAATGTAATCGGACAGGCTCAGCCCCTCTTCCGTAAGACGGAGAAAAGAGTCACTGGTTTCCTCCAGCCACCCCTGCCTGATCCATTCCAAAAGAATCGGAAAGGCCTCCGTCAGCTCGGCCCCAAAGTGATCCCTGTATGCCGCTTTGGAAATACCAGGGTAAATCAACAAATGCTTTATCACATATCTTCTTCTGATTTCCTCGTCGGAAAGCAGGATTCCGTTGGTCACGGAGCAAAAATCTTCCCTTTCCCGAAATTCCTCTATCTCCTGCAGGATTCCCTGCCTTGTGGTTCGATAGGACGCACAGGTGTGAAGCCGTCCCAAGTAGCTTCTTCCCCCACACCCCAGCGCCAGAGAGCCGGTAAAACCGCAGTCCTGATATTCCCTGCCCGGGCAGACGGAACCCTTCTTCTTTACAAAACGTCTCATGGACACCTGGTCATAGCCTTGCTCCTTCAGATACGCCGCTCCGCTTTGATACAGACGACCGGTGTGATCGGAATCCAGCACAGCAGCCTTTCCGTCCTTCTCCAGCCTGACGCCATGCTTGATATACAGCGGATACAAAAAGATTTCATCCGGTGAGAGAGACACCGCCCTCCTTAAAGAATACAAAAGACTTTCCGCCGTCTGTCCCGGAAGCCCGTAAATAAAATCAAGGTTCACGCATGCATACCCCATGCCCGTCAGCAGCTCCGCCGCCTTCTGCGCCTGTCTGCCGTCGTGATAGCGCCCAAGCCATGCCAGCTCTTCCTCCACAAAGCTCTGGATCCCCATGCTGACCCTTGTGACGCCATGCTCCTTCAACAGCCGGGCCTTCTCCTCATCCGTCTGCTTCGGCGCGGTCTCTATGACAATATCACAATTATCCTTCAGGGGCATGTCCTGTCTCACCGCCAGAAACATCCGCTCCAGCTGTTTTGCATCCAGAAGCAGCGGAGTGCCTCCTCCCACCGTAAAACTTCCAAAAACAGTACTCCCGGGCAGGATTTCCCTGAACTGTTTCATCTGTCGCGGCAGTACGTCAAGGTAGGCGTCCATGTAAGCCTTCCCGCAGCCGGCCGCGGAAAACAGGTTGCAGTAACCGCATTTACTCTCGCAAAAGGGAAGGTGAAGATACAAGCCATGACCTTCACCCTCCAGATTCCCCATATAATCTCCCAAATTCACATTTTGCAGCGGTCTGTACGCCGTCTTGTGAGGATAACTGTACATGTACTGAATATATCTGTTCATAAAAAACCTCACAGGAAAAAGTGCTTATAGGGCACCGTGCTTACCACCGGATGATTCACCCCATGGAATACATACCCATCTTCACCGTAGCAGGTGCCATGATCCGAAAAGCACACCACAAAGGTTTCTCCCCTCTTTTCCTTCCAACCGTCAAACAGCCGTCCCAGCTGGCCGTCCGCATACCGCAGCGCCGCCCTGTGGGTCTCCAGACTGTCGTTTTTTTCATCTTCCAGATAAAAATAGTTGGGATAATGGATGGAACACACATTCAGGTACAGGAAAAGCTTCCTGGAATCTGTGTTCTGCTCCAGCCGTTTCAGCAGAAAATCAACCTGATTTCCCGTGCTCTCCTTCACGGAACAGGAGAAAGAAGGACTCCAGTAGCTTTTTTCAAAAAAAGAAGGAAATACCTTTCCAAGTTCCGACCGCTTGTCAAAAAACGTCACCCCGCCGACGCACCAGGTGTCATAGCCGTCCCCGTGCAGTCCCTGCACCAGATTGCTGGTATCAAACCCGTAAGCGCCCCTGGGAACCTTCTTACCCATTCCGATACTCTTGGGAAAGAACAGCATCTCCTGCTCCGCGATGCTCCTGGCCTCGTCCCTGGAGGGAAGAAAACCGGAAAATATGGCGTGATGAGAAGGATAGGTAAAATTTCCCGGCGCCTGACGTTTTTCCCAGGAACCGTACCGGTTCAAAACGGGAGTACCTCCGTTTTGCTCCTCCGCAATGGCGGCGTCATACCGCAGTGTATCCAGGCAGATGAACAAAATATCACAGCTGCCCACCACTCGGGTCATGTCAACAGAGCATTCTCTTCCGTCCATACTGGCCCGAAAAGCCGAAAAAGGTACTTCACTCATAATTTTATCCCTCCCGCTGCACACCGCTGTTCCCTGCCGTTGCCGACAGCTCTCATTGCGGCAGGTCATGCAGTATTTTCTCAATGATATCAATCTGTCTTTTGTAGATCCGGTTCTCCCCGTAAACATCCCTGTGAAGCAGATCTCCCTGCGCATTGATCTCAATGATCCTGGGTTCCAGGCTTCCCTGCTCCAGCAGCACATCCATCCCCATACTGCCCAGACCGGGATAACATTCTGCGGCTCTGAGGCAGACCTCCTTAATCCGTTCCGTGGTCTTTCTTTCCAGATGCAGCTCCTCAAACTCCACAGAATGATTGTTGAGATGTAAATTTGTGATGGGCCCTTTCGACAGCCGGGGCAAAATATAATCGACTCTGCCTGCCTGAAGGATCACCCGTAGATCATAGCAGTACCCCTGCCAGGACGCCTTCCCATGCCATCTCTCCACAACACAGTCCAGCTTCAGAAGACGATCCAGAAAATCAGCCGCCTTTTTCCCCTCCAGCCGATACATACGCTTTGTGTTGAACAGTACATCCTGCTCTGACGCCGCACAGGTATAAAGTGCCATCCGTCCATTTCCCGGAGAGAACCGCAGCGCCGCCACACCGGCGGCTCCGGATCCCCTCACCGGCTTCACGAACACCTGGCCGATCCTGTGTTCCTTCAAATAAGAAATCAACTCCTCCCCGCAGGAAAAGCGCTGTGGATACATTTGTGTCACAGGAACGTTATTTTGAATCAGCTTTTCCTTGCACCTGCGCTTATCCAGCACTTCTGCAATCTCAAGGGGATGATTCAGAAAAGCGCCGACGGGAAGCCCGGACAGTCTGTGAAGCCATTCCACATACTGATCCGTAAGCTCTCCCAGATCGCTCAGGCGGCTGCTCTCCCAGGCCGGCGCATCAATCTTTACCACGCATTGCCGCAGGTCTTTCCCTGTGAACAGGGCATTCTGCTGCCGCATAGTCTCCCCGGCAGACGACTCTTTCCCTGCGGGCAGGGCATTCTGCTGCCTTTCCGTCCCGGAACGCCACCCTGTTCTCTCATCTGTCCCCAAAAGCACCTTCCAGTCCAGAAAATCGACAGAAAGTCCTTTGCAGACAGCAGCCTGTTCAAAATAGAACTTCCTCTTTCCGCCGTCTCCGCCGATCAGCAGTATCCTGCTCATTCGGTCAGCATGGCGTTATACCACAGTTCCCCGTTCCAAGCTTCCGCTTCCTCCTGCTCGGATACGTCCACGGCAATTGACAGTTCCTCCAGTTTTTTCATCATGCCGTCGGACAGATAATGATAGTGCACATCCAGTTTTTCCATGTTGGTCAGGCCCGGCAGTTTCTCCAGAAGGAGCTGCCCTCCCTTGTCCGTCAGCGTTCCGTTGGAAAGATCCAATGTGGTGATCTGTCCGATATACTTGCTCCCCAGCACAACCTCCGTCAACTCGTCCTGGATCTCGCTGTCCGTAATCCCCAGATAGGTAAGCTCCGGAAAATCGGAGGCAGCCAGCATTTCCCGAATGGTATCCGCATCTCCGTCAAATCCGTAATCCTCAATACCGATATACAGAAGAAGCTTTTTCAGATGAGGCAACTTTGCTTTTGCGATCTCCTCGATCACCGTTTTTCCCAAACCGCCGCAGATGACAGTCAGGGACTCCAGATTGTCATGCTCCACTGTCCCCAGAGTAAGCTCGTTGCTTCCCTTTATGGTCAATTCCTTCAACTGAGGCATTGCCTTCCAAAGCCTGCTGTAATCTCCCTGTATAATCCACGAAACCTCACATGTTTCATAATCCATATCACCGATAAAAAGCTTTGTAATATGCCGGAACCTGTCCGCTTTTTCCGCAATACAATCCAAAATGGGCTGACAGCTGTCCTCGCTTTCACCTCCCCAGCCCCCGATGATCAGTTCTTCCAGCTCCGGGAATTCCGGGTCGGCCAGAATTTCCTCCGCCATGGTTTCCGCATTTTTCCCGTTTTCATAGTCATCATACTCATAAGAATAGGTTTTACTTTTTCCCATCTTACCTGTCCGCCGCGGCCTTCCCCCGCCGCAGCTCCCTCCTTTTTGAAATATTACCATTGCTTCAAAATGCCGCCTTCGCCTTATTTGTACAAAGCCCCATAAACCGCGCAGGCACGATAATCTGCCGCCTGTGCATCCTCCGTTCCGAATGCCGACCATGCATGAGGACGGAAAATCCTCGCCTTATCCACATTGTGCATGTTGACCGGAATGCGAAGCATGGATGCAAGCGTAATGAGCTCCGCACCCACATGCCCGTAAACCGTCACGCCATGATTTGCCCCCCAGTTTGCCATGACACTGTAGACATCCTGGAATGCTCCCTGTCCCGTGAGTTTAGGTACAAACCACGTCGTCGGCCACGAGGGATCGGTACGTTTATCAATGATCCCGTGTATCTCATCCGGCAGATCTACCGTATGTCCTTCCGCAATCTGAATGACCGGGCCGATGCCGTCAATAATATTTACGCGCAGCATGGTGACAGGCATCTGGGCCTTGCAGCGAAAATGGCTGGAAAATCCGCCTCCCCGAAAATACTCATAGTTTGCCCGGCACCAATCCGTTGCCGCAAGGCATGCATCCATATCCCCCTGGGTCATTTCCCAGAAGGGCTTCATGCAAGCATTTCCGTCCGCGTCCCGGACAGCGCCGCAGCCGTCAAGCGCGGTAGCCCCCGAATTAATCAGATGGATAAAACCGCCTGCCGCAATTCCGTCCGGCTTTTTGCCGGTTACCCGCTCGCACGCCTCCGGGCTCCAATAAGTTCGCACATCATGGAAGCAGGGCGCCGTATTGGAAACCAGCGTGCCAAGCATCATGGCAACTCCGTTCAGCGTATCATTCTCTGTGGCAAAGGGCGTCGGCGCTTTGGGCCCGTTCCAGTCAAAGGAAGACGCCAGAATTGCCTCCGTAAAATCTGCGTTGGGAAGCCAGTCCGTCCAGTTCCTCTGACCCTGAAAACCGCCCGCAACCGCATTCTTGCCCAGCGCTTCCTCATGCCAGCCTGCTTCATCCAGCTTTTTGTTTCCATACAGAATATCGCGTATAATAATAGTCATTTTCGCGATAAACTCCCAATCCTTGTCCGGGGAAACCACCTTTGATTTTCTTATAATCTCAGGAAGGTTTTTCCCGTCGTTCAGATCAAAGCCTTCCCGACAGTTTTCCTGAATCCATTTGAATGCCTTTTCATATTCGTCCTTATCATAAATTTCCAGCGTAATCCGACGAAGGATCTCTGTCATATCAACCCATTCCGCACGGATGCCAAAATATTTCTGGAAGATATCCGCATTACAATAGCTTCCCGCAATACCCATCGCAATTCCGCCAAGATTTACATAGGATTTATTTTTCATCCAGCCCACGGAAACAGCTGCATGTGCAAAACGGATTATTTTTTCCGCCACATCTTCCGGCACGGTATGATCATCCAGATCCTGTACATCGTGTCCGTAGATGGAAAAAGCGGGCAGCCCCTTCTGGGCGTAAGCTGCCATCACAGCTGCAAGATACACCGCTCCCGGACGCTCCGTTCCATTGAATCCCCATACGGCCTTGATCGTATGCGGATCCATGTCAAAGGTTTCGGAGCCGTAACACCAGCAGGGCGTCACGCTCAGTGTGGCCACCACATTTTCTTTTGAAAAGTGCTCCGCACACCTTGCGGCTTCCGCACCTCCGCCTATGGTCGTTTCGCTGACCACGCATTGAACCTTCGTACCGTCAGGATACCGCACATGATCCTCGATCAGGCTGACCGCCGCCCGGGCCATTCCCATCGTCTGTTCCTCCAGGCTCTCGCGCACACCTCCCCAGCGCCCGTCAATGACAGGCCGTATACCGATTTTAGGATATTGCATAGTTTTTCCCCCATTCATTATGTATTTATTTTTTACTCAAATGCAGGCGTTGTTCCGCGCTGCACAAAACTCTCTCATGCATCAGTCTTATGAAGCATCCCGTCATCCGGCTGAAATACCTTATGTCCCGGATGCCTTCCCGTTATTCCATAATATTCTCTCAGATTAATCAGTTTTTGAATGTTCTCCTTGCCGATATCATAGCTTCCTCCAAGGATAACAGCGTTAATCGTGATTTTGGCCCAGAGCTCCAGGCTCTCCATCCTGTAAAAGGCTGTGATCACATCGCTGCCCACCGCAAGCGCGCCGTGGTTTTCCAGGAGCATTACATCATGCTCCTCCAGGTAGGGCTCTATGGCATCGGGTACTTCCGAGGTAGAAGGGGTTCCGTAAGGCGTAAGCGGAACGGAGCCAATGACGGCAACATCCTCTATCATATTGTACATATCCATCGCCTTATGCGCCACCGCAAAGCCGGTTGCTCCCGGCGGATGGGCATGTATGACGCTGGCCACATCCTCCCGTTTGTCATAACAGCGCAGATGCATTTTTATTTCACTGGACGGCCTGTAACCGTCCCCGGCTTCCAGAATATTCCCTTTACCGTCCAAAAGGACAAGCTTTTCCGGCGTGATAAAGGATTTGCTGATTCCCGTCGGAGTAGCAAGAATTCTTCCGTCCTCCAATTTTGCGCTCACATTTCCATCGTTGGCCGCAACCCATCCAAGCTGCCACATCTTGTGGCATACATCGCATATCTGTTCTTTGACTTCATTTAAGCTTTGCATCCAAATCCCCCTTCAATCTGATTCGCCAACATGCCGGTTTTCTATATTTTTCAGTGTACAATAACGCGTTTGCTTTGTCAATTATGCCACTGCATCACAATCGGACATTTGTTTCATGTTTCTGTGACTTATTGCCAATTGAAATGTATTTCTTGATATCTGATTTCCAATCGGATAAACTGATTATGTCACATCCCCCGGCCGCCTCTTCAGCCCCCATTCCTCTATCTGCTCTTCCGACAATGTTTCCGTATAATCTCCGGCATTCCCCTCTTAATCAAAAAATAATATTAAAAAAAATGTAACCGCTCATGATTTTTTCCCTCTATATGGGTGAGAGGCTCTCAACACCACAAGGAAGGAGGTTCAAATGGACGACTGTGAAATTATCTGTCTGTTCTGGAAACGCGACGAAACGGCGATAAAACATACAGAAGTAAAATATGGAGAAAAGCTCCGTCATCTCGCCATGAAAATATTGAATAACCGGGAAGATACCGCCGAATGTATCAATGATACACTTTTCAAAACATGAAATACCATACCGCCGCAAAAGCCAGCATATTTCTTTGCATATATCGCTAAAATCTGCAGATATATTTCCTTTGGAAAAATAGACTGGAAAAACGCACAAAAGCGTAATGCAAAAATGGTGGAATTTACCGACGAAATGCAAACCTGTATTCCAGACCCGTTATCCACTATAGACCGCCAGATAAATTGCAAAGGCAGCTTTGAATATCACGAAAGAACGCGGGGTGTCCGGTTTAACAGCAAGAGCTTTGGCTGCAAGGCTTGGCTGTTCTGTTAAACCTATTTTCGGACTATATACTAACACCAAAATAAGATGATAGCTATGGCATCAAAGGATAGAAAAAAGCATCCCGACAAAAATCTGAAAGTAATGTTCTGGCCCAAGGCTGCACTTAGCGGTTTTCAAGGCATGAATAAGTATGACCCCTTATTTGGAGCGGCATTTTTTAACGACAGCTTTTATAACGGAATACCATATGAAGGCATATTGAAAAATGTCAAGTGAAACACAATATTTATGACCGCACGGACAAATATCAGTGAAGATGGCATTTTAATGGCGGCATTAAGTGAAGAAGATTTGAAAAGAGTCGGAGCTTATTGCCGGTTTACAAATTGTTCGTTTTGATTGTGGTCATGACATACACATAGAGAAGCCTAAGGAGTTTATTGAATGTCTGACAAATTTGAATTGACGGCGGAATGGGTGCACTCTAAAATATCCTGTGCCAGACGCTCCAATATATTTTCCTGATAAGCTGCCCTCCCGGTCTGTCTGACACACTCCGCTGTCTCACGCAGCACCGGATGCTCCACGCCCTGCAGCTTCTTCAGCCTCCACTCCTCTATCTCTTCTTCCGACAGTGCATCCGGATAATCTCCGGTACCCATTCTCCAAATGTGAATGTTCCGCGGATATTTCCTCCAAAGCCGATCCGCAATACCGATTCCCTCCGGATCCATATCTCCGCTGTAGTAAATTCTTGTACCGCTCTCACACAGCATACGGATCACCCGCTGTGCCGCATAGCTTAATTGGCCGGAGGTGCACAGCAGGGTGACCGGTAATTCCCCGCAACATTTCACCAGATAAGAAAACACCATTTCATTCTCAACCACATAGGCACATTTCCCTTCTGCCCAAACGGCTTCCGCTCCCGTCAGATTGGCGAGGGACAGGGTTCCGGGCTCCCCCGCCGCACAGAAGGCTTCCAGAATCCCACTTTCCGCTCCATCCTTGCGCATATGAAGCCGGAAAAACGCCACCGTACTTGCAATCTCGTCCGTGACAATCCCCGCATTCCGATACGTCTCATACACGCCTGCAGCGTCTCCCGGCAGCTCTCTGCCTTCGGCAAAACAGATAAGATGCAGCAAAAGCGCAGCAGCATTCTGTCCCCTGTCAAAATAATGAGGATTCCCGGATACCTTTGCCGCCAAAACCGCCAGCAAAATCCCGTCCTCCCCCGCCCTGACTGCCGTAGAATATCCCGTGCATACATTGCGCACCACGGCTTCCGCCGTGCTCTCATCGTTCTTCCAAAGCCCCATGACCGTTGCGTAGCCATATTGCTTTTCCGACCACATGCCCTGAATCCAGGCCAACGCCGCCGTCCCTTCCGGCTTTTCTGTCCTTTCTTGCCCTTCTCCTTCTGCCCCTTCCGTTACTTCTGCCTTTCCTTTTTCCTCCAGCCATGAGATGATACGGTTCCGGAACTCCATCTTTTTTTGCTCTTCCAATGCCTTCATTTCCTGATTGGTAACAAGCGCTTCCCCAAAATAAAGTTCCAACAATACCGCCAGCGGGACTTCCCGGAATCTGGTTTCCTGCAATGCTTTCTCAAAGTCGGCAAACCGGAACACGATGTCCTCATCCCAGTATTTTTTGCCCAAAAAACACCCTATGGCACGTTTCTCCTCCTCGGTAGCGGCGCTGATCCTTATGTTGCCCGCCGGCTTTCCATAGCTTTTCCACTTTCTGCGCATCTCCAGGAAACAACGGTCAAATCCCCGCTCTTTCCTAAAGTAGGCCGCACAATCCCTCAACTCGCTATTGCTCATCCAACACCCTTTCACGCCCGTTCCAAGTATAATGAATCACGGTGATCACCTGTGAATTCAGCGGGCGCAGAAGCTCCGAAATGCGCAGTGCCGGAACCGTGTCAAAGCAACCCCACAGCGCCTGTGAATTCATAATATAATCAAAGTCCATATCCTCCACCAGCTTAAACATGCTGCTGATGTTCTTGTCGTCCACTCCCGCAAAGGCCTCGTCCAACGCAATGATCCGCGGGTGATCCCTGTTCTCCGCCTTCTGATACTGGGCATTCACCGCGGCAAACAGCGGCACATACATTGCCATGGCCTTCTCACCTCCGCTGAAACGGTTAAATGCGGAGTTTGTAAGATTCTTCTTCCCCTCCAGATTTCTGTAATAGGACATCTGGAACTCAAACCATCTTCTGTAGTCCAAAGCGTCACGAACCAGATCCATATAGTTGATACTCTCCCCGGCCTCCTCCGCCCTCTGCTTCTGCGTCTCAATCTTGCTGCGGAAATGGGCCGCCACCCTTTCAATGTCGTCGTTGCCAAGCAGCGAAGCATCCCGAAGCAGTATTTTTTCCAGCTCCTTTATGTCAAGCTCCTGATCGTTTTCCGCCGTCCTGGGCTTCCAGTCCAGAGAAAAATACAATCCCATAGAAGTCTCCAGCTTCATCAGCGCCGACATGTCCTGCACCCACTTCCTGCTCTCGGCAATGCGGTCTGTCAGCTGCTGGCTGATGGTTTTTGACAGTATATCTTCAAACAGTTCCCTGTCCTTTTGCTGAATCAGCAGCGACGTCTCCTCGATGGTGGTTTTCAGCATCTGATAAAATTCTTCCAGATACAGCTTTTTTCCGTTCCACACGGAAAAAATGCGCAGCCTCTTCCGTAGTGCCTCGGAACCGTTCTCCGCCTCCTCAAAGCATTCCTCGATGGATGTCCCATAGCTTACGAGACTGCCGTTGTGAGCAGAGTACGTCTGGTACAGTCCTGTGGCCATGGTGCTCACATCTCTGCCTTCATCGCCGTCCCGCATACGCTGCAGGGATTCTTTGGCATAACCCTCCAGATTTCCCGCCTCCTTCTCAAGGACAAGTCCCAGGTCAAGCTCCTCCTCAAAATACCTCTGGCACAGATTTTCCTTGGAAGCCTTCCGCACAAAATCTTCTCGCAGTTCCTCCTCTTCCCCCTGAATCCGATCCAACTGATTCTCGATCACGGCCAGTCTTTTCCCGATCTCACTCAGCCGATTGCCGATCTCTTCCCGTTCCTTCTTTAAGGCCTCTCTGCGCTGCGCCTTTTCCTTCACCTCGGGTCTGTTCAGATACTCCTCATACTGGCCGATCTTCAACTGCAGCTCCGCAAGTTTCCCCACAGCGTCCCTTCTGTCAAGATCTGCCTCATCTATATTACTTTCTTCCCGGTCGATCAGCTCCTCCTGCGTCCGAATATCGTTTTCCGTCTTCTCAAACCGCAACAGCAGCTTATACAGACTCCGCAGGCTCTGCTGATAGGCGTCTGCCGCATCCAGGGCCGCCTCGTACTCCTCCGCTGTCCTTCCGTAGGGAAAAGCCTTGCAGACGGAAAGCATTTCCTGATAGCTTTGCCTCTCCTGCTGCCTGCTGGCATCAAGTCTTTTTTCTATCGCATGATAGTTCTTTTCCTCCTGATCACAGGCAAGGCAAAGCTTTCCCTCTGCATCTAAAGCAGTGTCAAGTCCTTCCGTGCCGAAAGACTTACCGTACTCTGTCTCCAGCGTTTTGACCCGATGCTCCAAATGCTCCTTCTGGCTACCAAGCTCCTGTAGTACAGCCTGTACCTGCCAAATCTCCTCAGACAGCTGCCGCAGTCTCCGCTCCTTCTTCTGTGCCCTGGCAAGTACTCCCACATACTCCGCTTCTTCCTTCCGCTCCGCTCTGCCGAAAAGGATTCCTTGCTCATAATTCCCATTCCTTTCCATTCGGACATAAAGTCCCTCTCCCCGGCTCGTTTCGGAAATACGGCTCAAAATATTGACAACAGCCTCCCTGATTCCCCGATCAAGCGTTTCGTTGACCCGAAGCCCGGGGAAACCGGATGTTCCCTTTTCCCGCGGTTGTATGACACAGTCCACGAACTCCGGAAAATTTTCCCTGATCTGCCAAAAGCCCTCCTCCGTAACCACCAATGCATCCAGCAGCCCCATGTCCGTCAGCTGGGACTCTATCCGAGCGCATTCTTCCGGCTCCAGGCCCTCCGCAAATTCCACTGTCCTGAAAAAAGGAACCGCTGTGATTCCCGCCTCTTCCAGACTTCTTCGGGACGCGATCACCGCCTCTCTCCGCTCCGGCTCCAGTTCTTCCTGCATCTGCACCTCTGAACGCTGCATCTCCAGCTCTTTCAGGACACGGTTCTGTTCCTCCAGCTCTTTCCCTTTTTCCCACAGGTTGGCGGAGAGCAGTTCCTTGTGCTCCTGATATGCCTTCTGCAGGGTCTGACTGATTTTTCTGCCGTCCGCAGCACTTTGGTAATCCTGTAGCACCCTCTCGGTCTGGGCCAACAACACTTCCGACAGCTTCCACTCCTCATTTTGGCTGTTTGTGGTATAAAGGTCCCGGATACAGCCCTCCCTGACAAGCTCCGTCTCCCGCTTCGCCCGCTCCAGAGCCGCCTTCTTTTCCTCCCACTCCCTTTTACAGCCTTCCGCCTCCTCCGAAACCTCGTCCAGCTGTCTTCTGTTCCTTCCGTATTTTTCTACACGTTCTTTTCCCGTTGCCACCGCCTTTCGGTATTTCTGCAATTCCTCCATCAAATCGTCGGCTCTCTGTATATCTCGGGTTTCGGGCAGCTCAAGGACACCGGAATGGCCGTCCCAGCGCAAAGTCTCCTGCCCGCTCTTCAGCTCCTCCGTCTCCTTCGCCATGTCATCCCTGCAGACTTCCCTCTCTCCCTTCAGGCCACGCAGCTTCCTGTCACATTCCCAAATGCTTTCCCTGCCTTTGCGTATCCGTTCCTCTATCCTTTCTTTTCTTAGCAGCTCTTCCTTTTCGTCCCGGCGGGCCTTATCCAGTTTCGCATCCATCTCCTCCAGATCCGTATCCGTCAGGCTTTCCAGCTCCGCAGCCACCAGTCTGTCGCAGTCTCTTAAGTCTTTTTCCGCCTCCTGCTTTTCCTTTTGTTCCCGGGTAAGACTATCCAGTTCTATCGTATGCTTGTCTATCTGTGCCTGGGCCTGCATAGCCGCCTTTTTTGCAGCCAAATACGCCTGTCCCTTCTTTCCCAGCATATACCGATTATAGCGCATGTACTCTTTCCGGATGGCTGTCACGTCCGTCAGGGCACGGTTCAGCTGATCCAGGTTTCCCTGAATACTGTCCATCTTCTCCATGGCGTCCACCATTGGACGCAGATCCTCGTCCGTCAAAGTCTGAAGAGAGTCGTTGAGAATCTCATAAACCTTAGAAGGCTTAAATTCCTTGGAAAGCTTTGGCGCCCGCACCTTTACTAACAGCCTGATAAATTGCTCATATTGCTCCGCCCTGCCAAAGCCGAAGAGATATTTATTTACCATTTCCTTATATTCCCTGGGCACATCCGTAAAGGGCACATCCTCCCCCAAGGCTTTTCTCAGCTCCCCCTTCTCCAGAGGAATTTTGCTGCTTCCCACCTCTCTGTAAAGCCAGATGTCACCCCCGATCCTTCTGCCGTCAAGAATGACAAAACCCCAGAAATCCATAGGCTTTCCTTTTCTGGCCCGCTGCCCGATTCCTATGGTACGGTACTCACCGGTTTCCTTTTTCCGAAATTCCAGGTACAGATATCCCGTGGATTCCTCCTTTCCCGTTTCCCCCAGAAAGTAATATTCCATTCTCCGATCGCTGGAGCCAAAGGGATCCAGCCGGCTGGGGGTGCGATCCCCGTCCAGTATAAAAGGAATAAAACTCTGCGTGGTAATGGATTTGCCGGAACCGTTCTGCCCTCTCAGCAGCAGCTTCCCATCCTCAAAGATAAACTCTTCTTCGTCATAAAGCCAGAAATTGACAAAGCCGATTCGATTCATCATCCAGCGTCCGTTCATCATAAACCTTTCCTCTCATTTCGCCGCGTATACGCCACTATAATCGGAATCCCGAAGTACTTTGCATCACGAATTCCAGGCTTCATCATTCATTTTCTCCTTGTAATCTTTGGGATAGTACCCTGACAGTTTCCCAATGATCGGAAACAGCCGCAGTTGCCCTTCCTCCCTCCGAAACATCATCCATGCTTCCATGTATTCCTTAATTTCCTCCGCTGCTTTGCCGGGCTCCTTCTCACGAAAACCCACGCCCCATGCGTTTTTCCAGCGGCCATGGCAGTCCCGAATCAATTGATCCAGCGCCTCCTCCGGTAAATAGACACATTCGTCCGCCTGTCTGACCCATTCTTCGGATTCTATCCGGCTCCTGATCTCGGCGCACACCAACAATACTGCCTCTGGTAATATGGCGTCCCGTGGGTGTACCTTACCATAACAATCCTCTTCCTCCAACATCCAGAATGCAGCATTCTTGTGCAGATCAAGGCGGCCGCCAATGTTTTCCTCTAGGTATTTTGAAACCCATTGTCTCTGGTTTTTCAGATACAGGGAATCGGCATCCTCCAGATTGCTCCAATACATCATGGGACAAGCCACCAGCTGTCTGTAGACCCTGTTGATTCTCGTCCTCCCTCTCTCGGAATCGATCTCCTGAAGGGCCGCTTTCTCAAAATCCTCCACACTGTGAAAATCGGAAATATCCTGCGAAAAGCTGGTGGCAAAATATTTGGAATGCCCAGTGTTCTCATAGAGCACCTCGCTGCCGGACTCCTGGCCGAAGCCTTCGCTGCTGCCCTCATATACCTTGAGCATATTGTTCTTTTCCATATACTGCAACACTCTCACCAAAGATTTTCGCTGGGAAAAGGAGGTCCAGTCTATCTCCATGCTCTCTTTCAAACGGGTCTCTACATAACCAATCAGCTCGGACAAAAGAAACTGTTCCTGCTCCTCCTTATCCTCCAGAAAAATCAGTACGGCGCAGAGGAAACAGTAATCTCTGATCTCCGCAAACTCCTGTATCCCCATAAAGCTTTCCGCATGAACCGGTATTTTTTCCAGTTTCAGCAAACGCTCCGTATTGATCAGCTTCCAGCCAAGCATCTCCCTGACAAACCGCTGAAACAGGGGGATCTCATGTTTTATCTTGTAATATTCGTCTTTCTGGGTATCCTTGCAGATCCATATGTTTTCCAACAGCGACCTGACCCTGTTCAATCCTGTATACCTCCCCGCTATATAAAATAAAGTGACTTGCAAACGCTCCGCTCTTTGCGTCGGAAGCTCGATTCGAAAAAGCTTCGCTTTTCCTCATTGGCGCTACGCGCCAAACTCCAGTACATAGGCGGGCATGGTCAGGTCTCCGTCCTCGCAGTGCAGCACACAGGTTCCCGGCTTCCTGACCAGTCGGAATTCCTGACCGTACTCTGTCCTGCCGATTTTCCCGGAATTCATATTTGCCTGGGATATCCACCGCAAAAAGGTAATTCGCACCGAATCAGGAATCACATCCTCGATAGCGGTCAGATCCAGCCTGCCGTCCCTGATATAGCGCATCACCAATTCCTTCTCACCGTCCAACTGCCTCAAATAAGCCATCCTATGCTGCAGCTTTTCCATGGTTTTATCCGCAAAGCCAGATTGCCGCCTTCTCTCCCGATAAGCTTTTGTGTGCGGCTTCAACGAATAGGCAAACGGGACTTCGTCGTAAACACTGCTGTTTATGCTGTCTGTATCCCGAACGGCATTTTCCTTCAGATGCTGGATATTCTGTATACCAAAAACATGGGCGGAAATCTTGTGTGCCTCCTCCAAAGTACCAGCCTCCAGAAAAAGCTCCAGGAATTTGCAATAATCGTCCTTTCTGCTCATCCCCCAATTCTGCATCTGCAGGATCAGTGCCGCATTCTGTATGATATTTCTGATAATATCATTGGTAATGATTAAAACCTTATGGCTTTCGCATTCATGCTCCGGAGTATTCAGAAACCAACTTTTCAGAGAATTCCATTTTCCCCAGATATTTTCCCGAATGCTTTCCTCCATATTCGACTGCAGCTCCGACAATGCACGGGGAATCTCCACTTCGCTTCTGACGACCTTTTCCAACAGCTGCTCTTCAATCTGTTCACCCTTCTGCGTCAACAGCCTTGTAATGTATCTGGAATGCTTCTGCATCTCCTTGATAAATTCATTTAGATACTGAATAAACCGATCCTTATGTAAAATGAACTCCACCGATTTCATCAGCCTGTCCGATTTTCCCGAATAAAACTCTCTCAAATAATCCTGATAGTTGCGGTTCAACCGTTTGAAATCTTCCTGCAGATTGCTCCACCACTCGTTGATCTCCTTATAGCTCTTTCCCTCAACCTCTTCCGTTTCCTCCAGACTGCGTTCCAGCCTTACAAACAGATTCGTGGACAAGTTTCCCGACTCCACAAAAATATTCTCCAGCCGCACGGTAAGCCTCTCTATCTCCACCGCATACTCCGACATCACATACCTGTACTGCTTATTTTTATAATCTGCTATGGTATATACCTTGCCGGGATCCTGAATCGGTGTCAGGTTCTTCCATCGAATCAGCGCATCCAGATCCAGCTTCAGCTGCTCCATGCTGTAATCCTCATATGCGGGATTCCTGTGCAGCAGCTCCAGTACATCCTCTTTATAAAGTTGAAAGCGCATCTTCTCATATTCCTGATAGAAGATGCGCATAATTGTCCTGTATTGTGATGCATTTGGCACTGATAAATAGGAAGTCTCGTTTATTACGCCCAAATAGCGCATAATTTTATGTCCCCCATTGTTTTTCCATAATCATTTTTAATTTTATTATACCGATATATACTTTCTTCGTCAAACACTTATTGACAAAGCACATGGGCGTTTTACAGCTGGAAAGATAAAAATGCCTCTTCCTCCAGCATCTCATTACAGGTATAAACTTCATTTGAATCCTTTTCAATCCCTTTTTAAGCACCTAAAGTTATTATTCTTTTGTTTAATAAATCGTTACAGACCTCTTTGCACAGATCATAATTTTCCTGTTGCTCATCCGGCGCAAAATCTTCTCGGATTTCACGATAAATATCATTCAGGCACAATATTTCCATGTTTTGATTTTCTCTTTTCACAAGGTAATATTCTAACAGCCTTTTTAGCAGTTTCTTTTCCTCTTTTTTAAGCCTGATATTGATATCAGCTCTCACCGCATCAAGATCAGGAATGAGATAACAGCTTCCGTCGCCCGGCAAGATCACTTCAGAAAGGTCACATAAATCACTGATTGTCAAATCACTTAATGTAGCTTCTGAAAAATCTGCTTCCATTGGAAAAACCTGATCCCAACGCTCATCTATTTCCGGCCTCCACTTACTGTTTTCTTTGTAGCGGTCAGGCATCTTTCCTCGAAACCATACTCCTTCAACCTTTCCAATAAACTTAACATTTTTAAAATGAGCCCCTCCAAAGTCCGTGCCCTTTAAGTTACAATTTTGGAAAAGACAAGCCTCAAAATCAGGCCACCACATTTGAGCCCTCTGCATTTTAACAGACTGAAATTGTACATTTTTGTAAGAGCTCTCTCCCATCCCCAAAGAGCCTCCATAAGTTCCTTTCCTGAAAACACAATTGACAAATATATTTTTCGTCTCAGCAATGTCACGCATCATGGTATTTTCAAATAGGCAATCATAAAATTTGCACTTTTCTATTAACCGACCACTTAAATCAGCATATGAAAAATCAATTTTTTCAAATCTTTTATTGGCAATAGGCCCTCCCGAATTTTGCAGCAGTTCATCTCTCTGAAAATTTGTATATTCCTGTACAGCTATAAAAGCATTAAAGGGAAAGCCTCTCAAATCCAGATATCCATTTGAGGTATATTCCATATCTTCCGCAATATCTAGTATTTCATTTTCGCTGAATATCCAGAGAGCAATTCGCTCCCATCTAAGTTTCCATACAGGATCATTTCTCCATCTCTCAATTATTTTCTTTCCCATCTTTTCCCCATAATCCCGTCATGGTATATAATGATTGGATTATTTCCCCTTTCATTCATGGACTATAACAACTCTTCTTTATTCAATATTTTATTCATTATTAAATGCTCCTGTTTTATAACTGGTGTTGTTATGAATTCAAAATTTGTAATTCCTGCATCTGACATTGTTTATTGTGGTTCCTGCGTTTTTGCATATAGTAACTTTATCATGTTTAAAGCATCCTTGGTTGACATCCCTCTATCTCCAAGTCTATATGTTACTTCCCTGACAAGATCAGAATCCTGCAATGCATATAATGTTTCTACTTCTTTTCTAAACGCTTCTTTTTTTTCTTCATTTTCACTTGTAAAAAAATCTGCAATACAACCTTCCAATTGAGAATAATCCATGGACCAGTGAAAATAGTTCTTAACAAAATATCCAATAGTATGGAACTGCTTTATATTCATTTTTAGTTCTCCCCAGAAATCATCAATTCAAACTCGCACTCGCTGTTCACATTATTGCTGCACGCTATCGTTGTGCGACATCTCCATGGCGTCTCTCTCCACCTTGCACTGACGTATACATGAGGCTCTCAATACTTCAGAATTAATTCTTTGCATTATGATGGTTTCTGCCCCCTGCGTGGATTCCTTTTTCAGGCAATTCCGCATATCGTAAAAATAGTATATTACATTCCCCATACTGTCTGCAACGCTGCTCGGGTTACGGTTGCGGACATAAGAGTGCTCCAGCAGGTTAGAAGTTTTTCTTTCTGCAAAAGTCATGTTTTAACCAAAGAAAGAGCGACTTCCATGTAATCACAGAAAGCCACTCTTTTATTTACCGTGCTGTATCACAACCAATCATTCTCTCTTTGTCAGGCCAAACTCCAAATCCTGTCTTGACAGGTATTCTTCGTTTCCCCTTACTATTAGCATAGTGTCCCCTGGCGTGTCAATAAGGAGAAACTTTTCTATTCCCTATTCGTTTATTTTCCAATAACCTTTTCTATCAGAACCTATACGGATGATCTTTCCCGACTCCCGAAGCTTTTTTATAATACGACTGATCTTCCTGGCGCTGAATCCGGTTTTCTTGCTTAGCTTCTGGGCTGTACTATCAGGTTCGCTTTCCAAGATATTTAAAATTTTTATTTCATCGCCATTTTCATCGCCATTTTCATCGCCATTTTCATCGCCATTTTCATCGCCACTCGATTTATCAATAGAAACATTTTCCTTTCCCGTTGAAAAGGGAAAAATCACTTTTATAAAATGTTCTGATATTTCAAAAACACTTTCATCATATGCCTTCAGTATACGGCTCATTCCGGATCCAAGCTGTTCCACCAGTCCGACATCCTTGAACACTCGCATCAGTTCCCGGTTTCTGGGCATACTGCTGCAGCTAAAAAAATCTTTCCGGCTCTGTCCCTGAATTAAGCCGCCATAAGAAGTAAACTCCATCCGATCACTGAAAATTTCAAATACCGGCGGAATTTCCCTCGAAAAATCATTGTGGACAACGGCATTAATCAACGCCTCCCTCATCGGAACCGGCTCTACCAGATTTTTTTCTACCCTCTTTGTGCTGGTTACTTTTGCCTTGGTAACATTCTCAATCTTCATTTTTTCCAAGACATGATTCGTTGCCTTGAGCAATGAGCAATATCCGTATTCTTCATTTTCAATCAAATCTACCTTGTCTTTTCCTGCATATTTTGCCACCTTAATAGAAACGCCGTTTTCGTCCGCCAACAGATAAGCAATATAATTGTATCTTCCATCAGGAGTAAGCAATTCAAGACTATTGGCAAACTGCTTGTTTAATTCCAGTCCCCGCTCCTGATAGTATATCTTAAGCTGTGCAAATGTAAGATCCTGTCTGGGCGAAATTATATTTCGCAGCGTAGTATGAATTCTTTTTGCATATAGTTCGTCAATCAAAGAAGTCGGCATCGGCTGTGTCGATGTTCCCAGCCTCATATAGCAGCCGCCCGGCGACATTCCCTTGCTCTTTATATAATAAGGTTTCTCAAGACCACTGGATACAATAATCTTAACTACATCCACACCTTCCATATTGTCCGTAACAATATCAAACAATCCGAGAGTTGATGGCTGAATATTGTTTTTAATCCTGTCTGCAATCTTTAACTGCATAGCATCTATCTGCGGATTTTCAACCGGATGCCCGTTGTTATCAATCCCTATATAAAGAATTCCGCCTTCCTGATTATTCAAAAACGCGACGATTTCTTTTTCCAGCTTCTCATTTAATGTTGACTTAAATTCCACTCGATTACTTTCCTGCAGCATTTTCTGCCACCTCTTTTCTGATTCCATTATTTGCAGTGTCACTCTGATTCAGACTCGCTGCAAATTGGATCCGTCAAATAATAAGGATTGTCACATGGATGCGTATCCTGAACCCCTGTAAAGTCTATTCCTTTGCTTTATTTTAGCATTTCTAATCTCTTTTGTATACCCGGCTGGCTATATCATCAAATCATTTCATTTTTTGCCTGCTTATTCCTTCCTACCCCATCCATCCCGCCAACACCACGCTGGCCGCCGTTCCCACCAACGTGGCCAGCAGGACGCCCGTCAGGGTATAGCGGGTCTTCGTCACCTTTGCCGCCAGGAAATACACGCTCATCGTATAAAATACTATCTCCGGTATGGTGTCAATAGGGGGAAATACTTTTCCCTCCTCTGGGACGATTTCCCATATGCAGCAAAAAAGGGCATACTCCTATGCCCTCGCCCAACATATCCTTTGCCATGTCTCTTACTTTCCCATTTCCATATTCAACCTCTGATACAACTTCTCACTGACCCGTATCCCACTTTCTTTTAATAGTTCGATACACCTTTCCACCTCCTCCTTCGTCAGCATCCCCTCATCAAATGCCTGTGTGAGAATTCCAATTGTACCGGTGATCGTTATCCCCAGCTTTTTAGCAACCTGTCTGCCCTTATGCTCGTCCATCAGCAACACATCGGAATTCATTTCGTCTGCCAGAATAATTGCTTCACTTTCTTTGGCATCTAATCCGGTAAAATTCTGCAATATGGTAACTGACTTCCCATTGCCCACTTTCTGCACATAAAGGAATTCACACTCTCGAACCATTTTTACTTCTTCAGAAAATGCCTCATTATCTGTCAATTCCCGATATACTGCCTCCGGAATATAGACAACTCCAAATAATTGCCGCAACAGTTCCAACTGTCCCGCTTTCATCAATGAAATAATCGGTGTGGTATCCGAAACAACAATCATATAGTGGCACCTCTTAATTGCTTCAACACTGCCAGATCTTCTTCAAATTCTTCCTCTGTTTCATCAAAATATGGCAGTCCTAATTTGCCATACAGCGCAATCAGTTCAATCTTATGAAGCCCCAGCATCTCTGCTGCCTTTCCATGAGACATGACACCGCTTTTGATATAAGGATAGACCAGCATTGCATTTCTTGTTGTTTGCGCCTCTTTATCCTCCAACACGGTATATGGTACAATTTCCTCCGGTATATTAATTTCTACCTTTGTCATTGTCATAGCAAACATCGCCTCGCTTTATCTCTATAAATATACTTCTATTTATATTATACACTTTTCAACATATCCTTACAACTAAATTTCAGATAGAGCTACTTCTTTCCGTTGCAGCAACATAACTGCAAGGTGATTTCATACTCCCAGTCTAATGGTGGGTACTCATCAATGGCACTTTCCGCCTCCGATTTCAGTTGCATAACATCAAGCTGTTCCCTATGTAGAACATCATTATTACACATCAAATCCCAGCGCAAAGTTGCAAGCTCATCTCTCAATAATCGAATTCCCTCTGCTTTATCGGCCAATACATCTCCTGTCATTGGATTGCCAAATTTTACACGACAGGTTCTTTTGTTTCTGTCATATTCCAATGCCATGGGAATAATTTGTGCCTCGGCTCTATGTGCAACCTCAATGATTCCCCATCTCATTGGCAGCATCAACATATTCGCGGTCAAGTTCCATGTAGCCTCCGGAAACCAAAGAACACTACAGCCCTTAACCAAGTATTTTATTAAGGTCTTCTTGGCTTCGGCGCGGCTCTCTTTATTCTGCCGGTCCACCCAGATTGTGCCATTCAGAGTCAAAAAAATTTTATCCAAGACCTCAAGGTTTTGCTTTCCCACGAAGGGATATATATGTCTTCCCATCACCCGCAGCACAATCGGAATATCGCAAAAAGCAGAATGATTTGCAGCATAGATGACCGGCTTGTCTGGCAGTGGGCTACAAGCATTAACAGCTTCCACCCTATATTTTACTTTATACTTTGCCAAAAATGTCAACAGTGGATATAGTTTTTCTCTCATATATACTGCCTCTCCATATAAGCCTTAATTTTGCATTTGTCACGCACAGAATTTATATCAGTTTGAAAAGAGGCTCTTCAAGGGTGATGGTGGGTAAAAAATACCCACAACCCCAGTGTTTATGCT
>CAJUJU010000036.1 GCA_910586835.1 uncultured Acetatifactor sp. | reverse complement strand
AAAAAGGGATGACAGTACAGACCAAAACAGCTGTTATTGCAAGCGTGACGGCGCTAATGGGGGTTGGTTTTGCCATGATGCTGTGGAAGGAAATTTATATACCGTGCGTGATCCTTGCCGTTGTGTGGCTTTGCCATATCATATACTTTGTTTTTGGCGTAAAAACTATACGCGCAGAGAGGTTCCCCACAGAGCCGGAAACAGTGGGAAGAACATAAAGTGGGAAATTGCGGGGAGGACAAAGAAAGTGGGGATGAAGTGAAATGACAGACTTTAGCGACGTTTGCTGGATGCGGAAAATACAAACAGTAAATGTGAGTGTTTAATTGGTAAAATTGATTGAATAATTAAAAGTTTTATGGTAGTATGAAAGGGATATTTGGAATCCTTTCCTATATACTGTATGCAGGAAGGAGAACAAATGGGTAGATCTCTTAATGGAAAGCCTTGAAAATCGGAGGTTTTAAGATAAAATGGAAGCATACAAACAGGAATTTATTGAATTCATGGTGGACAGCGGGGTGCTGAAGTTCGGTGAGTTTACTTTAAAGAGCGGCAGAAAGTCCCCCTTCTTTATGAATGCCGGAGCTTATGTGACAGGTTCTCAGTTGAAAAGGCTGGGAGAATATTATGCAAAGGCCATTCACGATAATTTCGGGGATGACTTTGACGTGCTGTTCGGGCCGGCCTACAAGGGAATTCCGCTGAGCGTGGCGGCGGCCATTGCATACAGCGAGCTTTATGGCAGACAGATACGCTACTGCTCCAACCGCAAGGAGGCGAAGGATCACGGAGATGTGGGAATTTTGTTGGGGAGCAGTCTGAAAGACGGCGACAGGGTCATTATGATCGAGGATGTGACGACTTCCGGGAAATCTATTGAGGAGACAGTCCCCATCCTTCGCGCTCAGGGAAATGTGGAGATTAAGGGTTTGATGGTATCTCTGAACCGCATGGAGAAGGGACTGGGCGGCGAAAAGAGCGCGTTGGAGGAAATCAAGGAAAAGTACGAAATAGAGGCAAGAGCCATTGTGACGATGCAGGAGGTCATTGAACAGCTCTGGAATAAACCCTGTTCAGGGCAGGTTCTTATTGACGATAATTTAAAGGCGGCGATTGACAGATACTATGAGACATATGGGGTTCAGTGAAAAAATGAGTGAAGAGAATGATATCCTTGTGACAGGGGAAAGAAAGCCGGAAGGGAGTAAGATCATGGAACAGAAGGTGTATAAGATAATGCGTGGAGCAGGGGCGACGAATATTGCCATAGGCGTGGTTACGCTGGTAGTGGGTATTGTGTCGGGAATTCTGCTGATTGTCACCGGCGGCAAGCTGATTGCCGGTAAATCAAAAATTTTATTCTGAGAACAGGAGCAGACAGCGGGCATTTCCTTCGGGGAGTGCCCTTTTAGAGTTTTTATGAAGAAAAGAAAGGCCTATATTTTTACAAATAAGCGGCACTCAAACAGAGGAATCATGTCAACGATTCTGGGTACGGTAAGCCTGGCCTCCCTGGGGGTTGCGGTGTTTCTCGCCTATCAGGAGGGCGGGGAGGCAGCGGCAGGGCTGGGAGTTGCGGGCATCCTTGCGCTGCTGTATTCTCTGGTGGGAATTGTGCTGGGAGTCCGCACGGTTCGTGAAAAAAATTATTATCGGTTGTTTCCGGTGCTGGGAACGCTGCTGAACCTGGCGGCGCTGGGGGGAATCAGCCTGATTTTGTATGCGGGGGCAAATTTATAACAGGCATTCCGGGCGGAAGACGGCCGCCTGAAAATAAGGAAAGGTTGAATGAGATGAGCGAGAGAGAGCTTTTGAAGGAGCGTTACGATCTGGTGCTGGAACGAATCCGGCAGATTCCGGAAGAGCAGTTCGGCGAAGAGAGATTGAAAGAATATTTTGACAGAACTGCGTCGTTTCTGCTGCTTCTGGATGACACGGGAAGGTTCCTGGAAGAGGGAGGGCTGCGGACAGCTTCCCTGGAGGAACTGGCAGAGAGGAATCATGCTCTGTATGAGGATGTGCTTCCGGAACATTATGACAAAAGCTATGGCGATCCGGTTTATGCGGTGGAGATGCTGGGGGAATACGGGCAGGAGCTTTCCTGGCTCTATGTGGAGCTGCGCAGGCAGATCGGCTGTCTCTATGATGGCGAGACGGAGCAGGTGGTTGCGGGGATGGAGCTGTTTGTGGAAATCTACGGAGTCTTTGCCTGTGCGTGGAACGAAGACCGCAGGCTGCCGCCCGGGGATGAAATCCGCAAGATCATATACTGGTATGTCTGCGACTATCAGGAGCTTCGGCGGGAACGGGAGATCCGGCAGATGGTATGCCCGGACGCCTGCGCCGAGACGGAACTGATTGAAAACGGGGATCTTGGCGATGTGCGTTACCTTTATGCTTACGGCAGATATGTGAGCGAAAACGAGCTGGAGACGGCAAGATATCTGTCGTCTCTGCCGGAGGAGACCATTGCCACCATGGCGGACACCTATACGGAGGGATACCGTATGGGCTTTGAGGTGACGGGAAAGGATCTGTCAAAAAAGAAGACGGTGGAGATCCGGTATCATATGGGGTTTGAGCGCATGGTGCGCCGGGCAATTCATAATTTTGCGGGGATGGGTCTGAGACCGGTAATGCGCAGCGATTTTTTGGAGGGCGGCACGGTCAACAGGCAGTATTCTTACGATCACAGGGACGACCGGGCGTTGTTTTTAGACCGGACATATATCAAGCGCAGCATGGAAGCGGTGACGGCGGCTTTCGAGAAGTATCGTAAGGAGGCTGCGGGTTATGCCGGGCCTGCCGTGATAGAAACCTTCGGGCAGAAGGAATTTGACCCGGTGAACAAAAAGGAGGCGCTGCGGCTGTCCGATGAGCAGAACAGGCTTTCCGTGGACTTTATGGCCCAGTACCGGGCACTGACACAGGAATATATTAAGGCGGAAGAGCGCAGCTTTACCATAATTGCTTTTCCGATACCGGAAGTCGGGCCTGTATTCCGGGAGCTGTTTGACGAGACGATCCGGCTGAATACCCTGGATTATATGCTGTATCGCGACGTACAGCAGAAGCTGATCGATGCACTGGATACGGCGGATTACTGTGAAGTGAAAGGATGCGGGGGCAACAGGACGGATCTGAAGGTGAACCTCTGGAAGCTGAAAAATCCAGAGACAGAGACGATTTTTGAGAATTGTGTGGCGGACGTGAACATTCCGGTGGGCGAGGTCTTTACATCCCCGGTGCTGGAAGGAACCAACGGTATTCTTCATGTGACGCGGGTGTTTTTAAACGGCCTGGAGTACCGGGATCTGTCGCTTACCTTTGAGGACGGTATGATAAGGGATTATACCTGCGGTAATTTTGGCACGGAGGAGGAGAACCGAAATTTTGTGAAGGAAAACATTCTGTTCCGCAGGGAGACACTTCCGCTGGGAGAGTTTGCCATCGGTACGAATACCACTGCCTACTGTATGGCAAAGCGGCTTGATGTGGAGGCGAAGCTTCCGATCCTGATTGCAGAAAAGACAGGGCCTCACTTTGCGGTGGGGGATACCTGCTATGATCACACGGAGGATGTGCAGGTGTATAATCCGGACGGGAAGGAGATTGTGGCGAAGGAAAATGCCAGATCCGCGCTCAGGGGAACGAAGCCGGAGGAGGCGTATTTCAACTGTCACACGGACATCACCATTCCCTATGACGAGTTGGGGGAGCTGACGGCGGTTCAAAAGGACGGCGGGCGGATTCCCATCATCAGAAACGGCCGATTTGTGCTTCCCGGCACGGAGTCCCTGAATGAGGCATTTGAGAGCGTTCCGGGCGGGGGGATTCATTAAGATTTTGTTTTTTCACGGTTAGAGGTTGCGCAAACAGACTTATTTTAGTACACTGTAAGGAGTAAAGATAAGAGGAGGGCATCATGGCTGAGATAAAAAAAGGGCCGCAGGTGGGTATTGTGATGGGCAGCGATTCCGATATGCCCGTCATGGCGAAGGCGGCAGATATTCTGGAGGAACTGGGCATTTCCTGTGAAATGAGGATTATCAGCGCCCACCGGGAGCCGGATGTTTTTTATGAATACGCCCGGACGGCAGAGGAGAAAGGTTTCAAAGTGATTATTGCAGGCGCCGGAATGGCGGCTCATCTGCCGGGCATGTGCGCGGCGATTTTTCCCATGCCCGTCATAGGGATTCCCATGCACACCTCATCCTTGGGCGGAAGAGATTCCCTGTATTCCATCGTTCAGATGCCTTCCGGCATTCCGGTGGCAACGGTGGCTATAAACGGCGGCGCGAACGCAGGTCTGCTGGCGGCAAAAATTCTTGCCACATCCGATCCGGAGCTTTTGGAGAGGCTGAAGGGCTACAGCGCAAAGCTGAAGGAACAGGTGATGGCCAAGGACGCAAGGCTGCAGGAGAAGGGTTACAGAGAGTATTAGGAAACGGGGCGGTGCAGACGCCGGAAACGAGGAGAAAATGGATTACAGGAAAGCGGGAGTAGATATAGAAGCGGGGTACAGGTCGGTAGAGCTGATGAAGAAATATGTACAGCAGACCATGCGGCCCGAGGTGTTGGGCGGTTTGGGCGGTTTTTCAGGCGCTTTTTCGCTTGAGAAGATCAAAGAGATGGAAAAGCCTGTGCTGTTGTCGGGTACGGATGGCGTCGGGACAAAGATCAAGCTGGCATATCTGATGGATCGGCATGATACGGTGGGCATCGACTGTGTGGCAATGTGTATCAACGATGTGGCGTGTGCCGGAGGCGAGCCGCTCTTTTTTCTGGATTACATAGCATGCGGCAAAAACTATCCCGAGAAGATTGCTGCCATTGTCAAGGGTGTGGCAGAGGGCTGCAGACAGGCGGGAGCCGCCCTGATCGGCGGGGAGACCGCGGAGCATCCCGGTCTGATGCCGGAGGAGGAGTACGATCTGGCAGGCTTTGCCGTGGGTGTGGCCGACGAAAAGGATCTGATCACGGGGGAGAATATTCAGGCGGGAGACGTGTTGATCGGCATTGCTTCGTCAGGAGTGCATTCCAACGGGTTTTCCCTTGTGCGCAAGGTGTTTGAGATGACGAGGGAAAGTCTGGATACCTACTATGACGAATTGGGCACGACTCTGGGCGAGGCGCTTCTGACTCCTACGAAGATATATGTGAAGGCATTGCGGTCGGTGAAGGATGCCGGAGTGAGAGTGAAGGGTTGCAGCCATATCACAGGGGGCGGGTTTTATGAGAATATTCCCAGGATGCTTCCGGAGGGAATCCGGGCCGTGGTGGAGAAGGGCAGCTATGAGGTTCCGGCCATCTTCCGGCTGCTGCAGGAAAAGGGCGGCATCCAGGAGCAGATGATGTATAATACTTATAACATGGGGCTGGGAATGCTGCTTGCGGTGGATGCGGCAGATGTGGAGAAGACCATGGAAGCCGTCAGGGCAGCAGGCGAGACTCCCTGCGTGGCGGGCCGCTGTGAGGCGGGAGAAAAGGGCGTGACCATATGCTGAGGATCGTGGTGTGTGTCTCCGGAGGCGGGACGAATCTTCAGGCAATTTTAGACGCAATAGACCGCGGACAAATCACCAACACGGAGATACTTGCCGTCATCAGCAACAATGCGGGAGCCAGGGCGCTGACCAGAGCAGAGAGCCGGGGAATTCCCGGGTTCTGCATATCGCCTAAGAGTTTTTCGGATCGTGAGACGTTCAACAGGGCGTTCACGGATAAGGTATGTGAATTGAATCCGGATCTGGTGGTGCTGGCCGGTTTTCTGGTGAAAATTCCGGAGGCCATGGTGGCGCGGTTTTCCAACCGGATCATAAACATACATCCCTCTCTGATTCCTTCCTTCTGCGGAGTGGGATATTACGGGTTAAAAGTGCATGAGAAGGTATTGGAGCGGGGCGTCAGGGTGACGGGCGCTACGGTGCATTTCGTCAATGAGGGAATGGACGAGGGGCCGATCATCGCTCAGAAGGCGGTATCCGTGGAGGAAGAGGACACACCCGAGAGTCTTCAGAGGCGGGTGATGGAGCAGGCGGAGTGGATTCTGCTTCCGGAAGCCATTGACGATATTGCAAACGGGCGGATCGCGGTGGTGAATAATAAAGTGCGCAGGCAGTGAGGCGCAGGGACAGGTGAGGTACAGAAAATGAAGGTTTTGATCGTAGGAGGCGGCGGAAGAGAGCATGCAATCGCTGTCAGCATGAAAAAGAGCAAAAGAGTGGATGCGCTTTATTGTGTGCCTGGAAATGCGGGAATTGCCCGGATTGCGGAGTGCGAGCCCTCTGTCAAAGTCATGGATTTTGACAAAGTGATCGCATATGCCAGGGAAAAGGAAGTGGATCTGGTTTTTGTGGCTCCCGACGATCCGTTGGTGGGCGGGCTGGTGGACGCGCTGGAAGCAGCGGGCTTCCGGGTGTTCGGTCCCAGGAAAGATGCCGCGATTCTGGAGGGAAGCAAGGCCTTCTCCAAGGATCTGATGAAAAAGTACGGCATTCCCACGGCGGCCTACGAAACCTTTGACGCTCCCGAAAAGGCCCTTTCTTATCTGGAGACTGCAAAGTTTCCCATTGTGCTGAAGGCGGA
Organism: uncultured Acetatifactor sp.; assembly: GCA_910586835.1. Classification (GTDB taxonomy): domain Bacteria; phylum Bacillota; class Clostridia; order Lachnospirales; family Lachnospiraceae; genus Acetatifactor. The sequence continues at coordinate 34,550 of CAJUJU010000036.1, read as the reverse complement.
CGGACTGGCGCTGGGAAAGGGCGTGCTGATCTGCAATACACTGGAGGAGGCGAAAGCCGGAGTCAGGGAGATCATGCAGGATAAGCACTTTGGAAGTGCCGGGGACAGGATGGTCATTGAGGAGTTTATCACGGGGCCGGAGGTGTCGGTTTTATCCTTTGTGGACGGAAAGACCATAAAGATCATGACCTCTGCCCAGGATCACAAGCGGGCGCAGGACGGTGATCAGGGACTTAATACCGGCGGCATGGGAACCTTTTCTCCCACTCCTTTCTACACGGAGGAAGTGGACGCGTTCTGCAGAAAGTATATTTATCAGGCCACAGTGGACGCCATGGCGGCGGAGGGCAGAGAGTTTAAGGGAGTGATTTTTTTCGGGCTGATGTTGACGAAGGACGGGCCCAGGGTGCTGGAGTTCAACGCAAGGTTTGGAGATCCGGAGACCCAGGTAGTGCTCTGCAGAATGAAGAATGATATTATGGATGTGATAGATGCGTGCATAGACGGCACACTGGATCAGGTGGAGCTTGACTTTGAGGACAATGCGGCTGTGTGCGTGGTGCTTGCCTCGCGGGGTTATCCCGTATCCTACGAGAAAGGGTTTGAGATAACGGGGCTTGAACATTTTGAGGGAAAAGAAGATTATTTCTGCTTCCATGCGGGGAGCAGGCTTGACGATAGAGGAAGGATCCTTACGGACGGCGGCAGGGTGCTGGGCGTGACGGCGAAGGGGGCGACACTTCAGGAAGCCAGGACAAAGGCCTACAGTGCGTCGGAATGGGTTTCCTTTGAAAATAAGTATATGCGGCATGACATAGGCAGAGCCATAGAAGAGTTTCAGGGCAATGCCTGAAAGGTCTGCTGCTGTTAGAAGGGAAGGCAGATTATATGGGACGAATGATTTCAGAGGATCTTTATCATGTGCCGCGGACTTGCAAGGAGTGCGGCGGAGTTTTGGTCTTCAAGGGCGTGGGAGAGTACAAGTGCGAGGACTGCGGCGCAAAAGATTATGACGATTACGGAAAAGTCCGTCAGTATATTGAGGAACATAAGGGAGCAACGGCGGCACAGATTGAAAATGCCATTGGCGTTCCCCAGCGCACTATCCGGCAGATGCTGAAGGATGGCAGGCTGGAGGTGTCTTCGGATTCCAGGGTATTTTTGCAGTGCGAGGTATGCGGCAAGCTGATCCGTTACGGCCAATATTGCCCGGAGTGCGAGACGGCTGTTCACCGGAATATAGAGGCGGAGGAAAGAGAACGTCGGAAGAAGGATTTCCAGGGCCTCGGAAAAGGACAGATCGGGGACGAGGGACAGAAGCGATTTGTCCGCAACGGCAGCTGAGATCCGGGAAAGGAAGACTTATGAGAAAATCAGGAAATGTACAGAGAAGACGAAAATATTCAGCGGGAATCCTTGCCTTTGTGCTTATTATGGTGATCGGACTGTTCTCTGAGAGTTTTTCCATGGTGAGCCATGCGGAGAGTCAGGCAAAGGTCAAGGCGAATACAGCATATATCCGAAGGGAGCCCAGTGCTTCCAGTGAGGCTTTGGGAAGCACCGAGAAGGATAAGGTGATTTCCGTTACCGGTCAGGTGAAGGGAAGCGACGGATACACCTGGTATCAGACCTTTGTAAACTCCGAGACTCTGGGATATATCCGGTCGGATCTGGTGGAGATTACCGACGGTACCACGCCGCCTGCATTGACGGGAACGACAACGCAGCCTCCTGCGGCCACGCCTGCGCCTACTCCGACACCGCCTGCGGGGAATTCCAATGAGACACCGGCGACGGTGACGGCGGTGAATCCCGTGAGCGCAACGGTTTCCGGGGGCTCGTCAGTCAGGATCAGAAGCAATGCGTCCACTACCAGCACGATTGTTGAGAAGGTATCCAACGGACTGGCGCTGACGGTGACGGGTACGGCAAACGGAAGTGACGGCAATGTCTGGTATAAGGTGAGCTGCAATTCCAACGGTTCTGAGATCGAAGGTTTTATCCGTTCCGATTTTGTAACTCTTTCCGGAGAACTGACACCTTTCACGGAGCCCACGGAGCCCGAGAATCCGACAGAGCCCACGGAGCCCGCGGAACCGACAGAACCGGAACCGCCGCAGGTGAACAAGGATTATGACACCGAACTCATCGACGGAAAGTGGTATCTCATAGACAGGCTCAAGGGAGAGCAGCACGATATTCAGGGGTTGTTTGACAAGGTTACAAACAACTATAACGCATATCAGGAGGCGGAAAAGACCGCCAAGATGGAAAAGGTAATCATTATCATTCTGGTCTTTTTGGTGGTGGCTGCCTCGGCGATGATAGCGCTCCTGATCTTTAAGATCAAGGATATGACGGACGACGCGTACTTTAATGAAGTAGAAAGCGAGACCATGCGCAGAAGGAGCGCCCCCCGTTCTCAGGGTGGTTCTCAGAAGGTGATGCATACGGTGGGTTCCGGAAGAACCGGGGAAGAAAGAGCGGCAGGCCAGCGTTCCGGTGGGGCAAGGCCCGCCGGCGGCCAGGGTGGTCAGCGTCCCGGAGGAGCAAGACCTGCGGGGGCAGCATCCGGAGGCGGTCAGGGTAGCCAGCGTCCCGGAGGAGCAAGACCTGCGGGGGCGGTACCCGGAGGCGGTCAGGGGGGCCAGCGTTCCGGAGGAGCAAGACCTGCGGGGGCGGTATCCGGAGGCAGTCAGGGTGGTCAGCGTCCCGGAGGAGTCAGGCCTGTGGAGGGCGGTCAGCGTCCCATGGGAGTCAGACCGGCGGGGACACGGCCTGTGGAAAGCGGTCAGCGTCCCGGAGGAGCCAGACCGGCGGAGGCAGGCCAGGGAAGCGGCCAGCACCCTGGAGGAACACGGTCATCGGCAGGCGGTCAGCGTCCTGGAGGAGCACGGCCTGCAGGGGGAGCTCAGCGCTCCGGAAATGCAGAACAGAGCTGGCAGTCCAGAAACTTTATGGCGGATGACGATGATGAGTTCGAGTTTGAATTTTTGAATTATGATGGCGATGAGGAATGACATGCAGGCGAAGGGAGGCTCTCGTGAGCGTCCCTTTCCCTTTGCATATTATCCGGTTGACATGGGAAGTATCCCTGTTATAATATGGGTATAACAAGGAGGCAGATTTGGATGTTCATTGAGATAGATTTCAACAGCGATGAAGCACTGTATCTGCAGCTTCGCAATCAGATTATCATGGGGATTGCCGCCGACCGGTTTCGGGAGGGGGACTCCCTTCCCAGCGTGCGGCAGCTTGCGGATACCATAGGAATTAACATGCATACGGTGAACAAGGCATATACTGTCCTGAAGCAGGAGGGATATGTCAAGGTGGACCGGAGGAGAGGGGCGGTCATTGCCATAGACATTGACAGAATGCGAACCCTGGAGGAATTAAAAAAGGAATTGCAGGTTATCCTTGCTAAGAGTACCTGTAAGAATATCTCAAAAGAAGAAATTCATGGACTGATCGAGGAAATATATGAGGATTATAGATGACGGAGGACGTTGAGTATGGAGTCTCGGTTTACAGATAATGCACAGGCTGCCTTGAAGGCAGCCGCCCGCTGTGCTTCCGGCCTGAAGCAGGGGTATGTGGGTACGGAACACATTCTGGCAGGACTTTTGAAGGAACAGGAGGGGGTGGCGCACAGAACCCTCACGGACAACGGGGTGGAGATTTCCCGTGTCCTGGATATGATTCAGGAATCCATCGCCTTTGACGGAGGCGTGGGACTTCGGGAGAGAGAAGGGTATTCGCCCAGAGCCCGGAAGGTTCTGGAGGAGGCCCACAGGCAGGCGGCGCGCTTTGGGCAGCGCCGGACGGGAACGGAGCACATTCTGTTGGCGTTGATTAAGGAGGGGGAAAATGTGGCGGTGCGGCTGCTGAATACCCTGGGCGCCAATGTGCAGAAAATTTATGTGGATACGCTGATTGCCATGGGACAGGACGGCAATCTTTACAAGGAAGATCTGGGGAGAAGGCAGGGAAAAAGCAAAGGTGGAGCACTGGCACAGTACAGCAGGGATCTGACAGCCATGGCGAGAGAGGGAAAGCTGGATCCCGTTATCGGCAGGGAGGAGGAGATCCGCCGGCTGATTCAGATCCTCAGCAGACGTACCAAGAACAATCCCTGTCTCATCGGAGAGCCGGGAGTGGGAAAGACCGCCGTGGTAGAAGGGCTTGCGCTGCGGATTGTGGAGGGCAAGGTGCCGTTCACGGTGAAGGATAAGAGGGTACTCACACTGGATCTGTCCGGCATGGTGGCAGGCAGCAAATACCGCGGTGAGTTTGAGGAGCGGATCAAGAAGGTCATTCACGAAGTGATTGACGACGGGAATGTAATCCTGTTTCTGGACGAGCTGCATACCATCATCGGAGCCGGAGGGGCGGAGGGAGCCATCGACGCCTCCAATATTCTGAAACCGTCCCTGGCCAGGGGAGAGCTGCAGATGATCGGTGCTACGACCATAGCCGAATACCGCAAGTATATCGAGAAGGACGCGGCTCTGGAGCGGCGTTTTCAGCCTGTGAATGTGGAGGAGCCTACAGAGGCCGAGGCCATTCGCATTCTGGAGGGGATCAGGGGAAAATACGAGGAGCATCACCGTGTGACCATCACGCCGGAGGCGGTGGAGGCGGCCGTAAGGCTGTCGGCCCGCTACATCAATGACAGAAACCTTCCCGACAAGGCCATTGATCTGATTGACGAGGCGTCAGCCGGGGCCAGACTGCGCACGTCGGATGTGCCGGATAAGCTGAAGGAAACGGCGGAGCAGATCAGAAAGATGGATCTGCAGATAGAGCGCTCCATTCGCATGGAGGCCTTTTCCCAGGCGGCTGAGATTAAGAAGAACCAGGATGAACTGGTGAAAAAATATGAGCGGGCAAAGAAGAGGCTGGAGAACGGAAACCAGGGAAAGCAGATTGTCATCGGAGAAAACGACATTGCGGATGTGGTGGCCATGTGGACTCGGATCCCGGTGCAGAAGCTGGCACAGAAGGAGAGCGAGAGACTGCTGAAGCTGGAGGGGATACTGCATAAGCGTGTCATCGGCCAGGAGGAGGCGGTGACGGCGGTGGCAAAGGCCATGCGCCGGGGGCGCGTGGGCCTGAAGGATCCCAGACGTCCCATCGGATCCTTCCTGTTCCTGGGGCCTACCGGCGTGGGAAAGACAGAGCTGTCCAAGGCGCTTGCGGAAGCAATGTTCGGCGCGGAGGATGCCATTATCCGGGTGGATATGTCGGAGTATATGGAGGGACATTCCGTCTCCAAGATGATAGGCTCGCCGCCTGGCTATGTAGGTTTTGAGGAGGGCGGCCAGCTCAGCGAGAAGGTGCGCCGGAACCCTTATTCCGTGGTGCTCTTTGACGAGATAGAGAAAGCGCACCCCGATGTGTTCAATATTCTGCTTCAGGTACTGGATGACGGACACATCACGGACTCCAAGGGCAGAAAGGTCAGCTTTAAGAATACTATTCTGATTATGACCTCCAACGCGGGAGCACAGCGGATTGTAGATCCGAAGAACCTGGGCTTTGCCGCCGGGGCAGACGCGAAGCGGGATTATGAGAGGATGAAATCCGGTGTCATGGAGGAGGTAAAGAGGAGTTTCAAGCCGGAGTTTATCAACAGGATCGACGACATTATTGTGTTCCATCAGCTTGGCGGCGAGGATATGAAGGCCATTGTGAACCTGCTGGCCGCTGGTCTCTACAGGCGCTGTGAGGAGCAGATGGGGATCCGGCTTTCCATGACAGCTGCCTTGAAGGAGCATCTGGTGACTGCTTATTCGGACAACAAAATGGGTGCAAGACCCCTGAAGAGAGCGCTTCAGTCCGTGGTGGAAGACGCGCTGGCAGAGGAGATTCTGATGAAAAAGGTACAGCCGGGGGATGCTGTGACAGCCGGGTTTAAAAACGGAAAAGTCTGCTTTACAACAAAAGGCGAATCGAATATACTGTAGATAGCTGTCAATGAACTACAAAGGAACAGGAGGATACACGGATGGCAGTTGTAGAAGAGCTGCTCCGCAGCGAACAGAGCGGGGCGATCAGTTTCGGAAATCATCAGCTGGAGCAGAAGGCGAAGGTAGAGGACTTTGAGCATGCAGGAGATCTTTTGAAGGTAAAGACCTTTCGGGAGATGACCAAGCTGGAGAAGAACGGTATGTTTCTCTATGAATCGGTGCCGGGGACGAGCGTTCTTGATTTTACAGAGAAGGAAAACGGAGTGGAATTTGTGGTAGAGGGTGACGAGGATGCCCAGATCACCGTGGGCCTGGACGACGACACCCAGTACGAGGTATTTGTGGACGGAAAGAGCATGGGTTCCATGACCACAGGGCTGGGAGGAAAGCTTTCCCTGAGCGTGGAACTGGCATCAGCGGGTGAAGTGCCTGTCAGGATCGAGAGAGCGTAGTCTATGGCAAAGGGAAAGACCGCGACAGTGTTTTTCTGTCAGAATTGTGGGTATGAGTCATCCAAGTGGATGGGGCAGTGCCCCGGTTGCAGGGAGTGGAATTCTTTTGTGGAGGAGACGGTGAGCAAGACGCCTCATGCGGGTGTGGCTGCCGCTTCATCGGGAAAGCGTGGAGGTGCTGCCGCACCCAGTGTACTGTCTGAGATCTCCATCCGGGAGGAGGATAAGCTCTCCACGGGTATCGGGGAGCTGGATCGGGTGCTGGGCGGCGGCATCGTCCAGGGCTCGCTGACGCTGGTGGGCGGAGACCCGGGAATCGGAAAATCCACATTGCTTCTGCAGGTCTGCCGCCGTCTTTCCTGCGGCGGACATAAGGTGCTTTACATATCGGGAGAGGAATCCCAGACGCAGATCAAGATGCGCGCCGACAGGCTGGGGGCCTTTACGCCTCAGATGCTCCTGCTGTGTGAGACCCGGCTGGACGGGATCACGGAGGTAATACGGGAGCAGAAGCCGGAGGTGGTGGTCATCGATTCCATCCAGACCATGTACAATGAGAATGTGTCCGCGGCGCCGGGAAGCGTTTCCCAGGTGAGAGAATCCACGGGCATTCTGCTGCAGCTGGCAAAGGGCTTTGGCGTGTCGGTGTTCATCGTAGGACATGTGACAAAGGAGGGGACGGTGGCGGGCCCCCGGGTGCTGGAGCATATGGTGGATACCGTGCTGTATTTCGAGGGGGATCGCCATGCCTCCTATCGTATTCTCAGGGGCGTCAAGAATCGATTTGGCTCTACCAATGAGATCGGTGTGTTTGAGATGCGGGAGCAGGGACTTGAGGAGGTGCAGAATGCTTCCGAGTATATGCTGAACGGCAGGCCGGAAAATGCCAGCGGTTCCGTGGTGGCGTGTACCATGGAAGGGACTAGACCGCTTCTGGTGGAGATACAGGCGTTGGTATGCCAGAGCAGTTTCGGCATTCCCAGAAGGCAGACCACGGGAACGGATTTCAACCGGGTAAATCTGCTGATGGCCGTGCTGGAGAAGCGCTCGGGGATTCAGCTTGCATCCTGTGACGCTTATGTGAATATTACGGGCGGCATTAAAATTCTGGAGCCGGCCATCGACCTGGGGATTGTTCTAGCCATTCTGTCAGGGTTTAAAAACAGGGCGCTGCCCCCTAAGCTGATCGCTTTTGGTGAGGTGGGCCTGAGCGGTGAGGTCCGGGCGGTGAGCATGGCCAGACAGCGGGTGGCGGAGGCAGAAAAGCTGGGCTTTGAGACTTGTATCGTGCCCTTTGTCTGTGTGGAGGACTGCCGCAGAAACAGCGGCATCGAGATTGTCGGCGTCAGAACGGTGCAGGATGTGATTGACAGATGTTTCGGCTGAGCTGTCAGCGTCAGTTTATCAAAGAAATGCAAAAAATGACTTGCAAAGCAGTCGGTTTCTGTGTTATAATATCATTCGTTGGTGGTTCTCTCACTTATGTGATTGCACCGACGAAGAATAGGGGAATAGTACAGTGGTAGTGCGGCGGTCTCCAAAACCGTTAACGGGAGTTCGAGCCTCTCTTCCCCTGCTTGAAGGGATCCTGAATTGCGTAAGCCGTTCAGGGTCTTTTGTATTCTCAAAAAAGAGATAAAGTGGATTGTAATGGAAATGTCCGCTGCTGTGCGGGGACGGGAGGAAGTATGGAGCAGGAGGAGAGACTGGAGCGGGCGCTTGATACGCTGCGGAGCTATGTGCTGAAGTTGGCGGCGGGGGCCGGCGAAACGGAACGGTACGGCGAGGAGCTGTGGCAGGAAATTCGTCAGTCGCCGGGACTGCTGCAGGAGCTTGCCTGGTATCACGACAAGGGCAGCTTTCTGTGCAGATACGCAGTGGAGGGGTACACTTTGGCGGATGTGCTGGTGTGGCAGGTGGATCACTTTAAGCTGTACATGGATCGGCCGGAGGAGATGAACCGGTACAGACAGGAGAGATTGCTGCTTGCTGCTTTTGAAGCAATGCTTACGCTGGAGCGGGATCCGCAGCCGCTGATAAAAAAGATGACGGACGAATCCGGGCAGGATGCGGCCAATCAATAAGAAAAATGCAAAAACAAGAGCACCCGGTCCATATGCCGCGGTGCTCTCGTCGTAAAGGGGAATTCTTCTACAGTATACAATATAATTCTGAAAATGTCTATATCTTTCCGGCAGTAAAATTAATTTCTTTTTCCAGGGAAGCGGGAATGGGTATATTTCCGTTCTTCAGCTTCTGTCTCAGCATATCCAGGCGGTGGATTCTCTGGCCGCTCAGAACCTTTTGACGTGACATCAGCTCCGTGTAAATCGGGTTCTGTTCCATCGTGGCCGCCAGGGAAGCAGGGAAGGGACAGTAGGTGAAGAGAATCTTTCTGGCCACCTTATTCAGTCTGGGTGAGCCGGTTCCCTCAAACATAACCCATATGATATAGTCGCGGACAAACATTTCCTTGAAGCTGTTCTTTGCCCGCTGCAGGCTGTTGCGGATCCGTTCCTTCGCCTCTGCACTGAGTTCATGGTTCTTTCTGTAAAACTGTACATAATCAAAGTATTCGCTGGTGAGAGAGCGCTCGGAAACGTCGTTCCAGCGGGTGCCCTGGATACGCTTGCACATCTCCCAGCGGAACTCGCCGGTAAGTCTGACCAGGGTGGTGTTGACGTCCTCCATGTGGAAGATGGAGAAGAACATTCTGCCCGGACTGTTGCGCTTCTTTCCGTCGATCTCCTGCCACATGACACCGCGGATTCCCACATTGGGCATCAGGACGATGTCAGGCAGAAATTCCAGATGGATGGTTTCCTTGCCCATGGTCTCCGCGTTCTCCAGATCCAGGCTCTCCCGGTAGTAGGCGGAAAAGTCGATGGAGCGTATGGTTGCGAAGGCCTTGCTGATCTGCGCGGTAGTGACAAACGCGGTGTTCAGATCCTTCAGCACGTTGTCGGCGGAGAAGAGCGGGCAGAAGGTGGAGATACGGCCGCAAGTCATCTTGTTGACCTGTGGGAACAGGTTTTCCATCTCGAAAGTCACCCGGGCCATGGGATCGCCCTCCATGTCAATCATCTGGGCGGTGGTGATGTTTCCGCTTTGCTTCTGCTTGTGAATATAGTCCAGGAAATCTTCATCGAACTCGTTGCGGCTGGGGTTCTTGTCGCCGTTGTAGATAGCCAGCAGCCAGTGGTACAGAGTATAAACGCCAAAGTGGCTCTGATCCTCCATGCCGCAGGCCAGATTGTAGAGCTTGACACAGTTGGCGGAACCGGCCAGTTCCTCATCCGCATAGCCGAAGAAGAGGAACATCTTCACAGGGATGGGAAGGTAGGGAGTGGTGATGGATTTCTCAAAACAATGGGCGTACACCTTGTAGAATTCATCTGTCAGCTGCCGGCGCAGGCGGTTGCATTTGTCTTCCATTGCATTGCGGTCCTCCAGCTCCTTGAATTCCTGGACGTGATCGCGGAAGGAGGCGGCACACTCGGGATCAACGTCGGCATATTCCAGAATGGCGCTCAGGGAATCCTTCAGATCCTGCAGAATGGTGGCGCTCATGCCGTCCTCTTTTTGCACTTCCGCCTGCTCCACGGGAGCGCTCTGCTTTGCGCAGCTGCTGCGGAAGTCTGCTATTCTGGCGGAGACTTTTGTCTTGTCCAGAGAGGGATCGTTTTCGAACTGCTCGATGATTCTGTTCAGATCCCGGTACAGTCCCTCCGCATCCTCATTGTTCTGTCCGAGACGAAGGTACAGAGAGGAGAACAGCTCAAAGAGATCGCTGCCGGAGGAGTTAAAGTAATGGCCTGCAACGGTAGAACGGTAGCGGGAGTGCTCTTCCAGCACCGAGAAGGCGGCGCGGTAGTCCTGGCTGCCCTTGTAGAGCAGACCCAGGGAAAGGCCCGGCTCCCGCAACATGGTTTTTGTGGTTTCCCCTGCGGCGGAATAGAGATGGCGCAGTCCGATATAATAGGCGTTCAGCCACTCGTCCGGAGCGTCTTCGCTGAGAAAAGCGCCCAGTTCCTCCAAATTGTTTGAGGTACAGGGAGGAAGGCGGTAGAGGTTGCAGAGGGAATTGTATTTTTCATAGTCTTCCATCAGATTCTGGTGGAGACTGGTAGAGTTCATTTCGGACAGTGTGCTCTGCTCCTGCAGAAGGCCGATCTGCCGGAACAGGGAAAGCAGAAAGAGCCTTGCCACGTCTGGGTGCTTTAACAGCAGATCCGCCAGAGCTTCGGTGTTGTTTACGGGATAGGTAAGTATGACGGTTTCCTCCGTTGTGATATAGCCCAGAAAGTGAACCTCGGAGCAAAGCTCGCAGACCCCGATGATGTCTCCCTTTCCCAGCTGATAGACGCCTCCGGGGTGCTCCACGGAGACCTTGCCCTTCGTGATCATATGCAGGGCGGTCATGGGCTGTCCCACGGTGTAAATGCGTTTGTCTTTTTCCAATGTTATGCCGGCCATGTTTTTTACCTCTTAATTTTTTTTCGATGAGTCGGATCAGGTCTTCTGCGACATGTTATATTATACAACAAACTATGTAGAATTTTCTACTGTACTTTTAATAAAAATGTGATAAAATAAAAATACATATGTGTCACTTTTTGTTTATAATGGAAAAAAAGGGGCAGGGGGTAGGAATATGGACAAGGATACGGAATACAGGGAACGGCTTCTGGCGGAGTACAAGCAGGCGGTGCTGCCGCTTCTGCGCTACCTTCCCTGGTTTGAGCAGAATGCCGGGCAGGCCGGCAGCACGTTTTACCAGGGACCGGAATTTACGGAGAATTCCATGAGTATTCCGGTGTACGATTCCACGCTGATGAGCTTTGTGAAGGAGGCGTCGGTGTCTGCACTGATGGACCGGAATTACAGCTACATATATACGAGGAACCGAATCGGGACACATGATGATGAGAGAAGGATGATTGCTGCCGCAGAGCTGAGGGACTGGGGGATCCTGCAGGGGATTCTGTCAAAATATGTGATGGGCGGCAGGACGAAGAGCACGCTGTGGGCGCAGGGGGTAAGAGAAAATATTTTTCTGCTTGTGCTCCGGCAGATGCAGGGCATCATCGAGTACTGGGATAAGCCTGTGGATCCAAGATAAGGCAAGACAGAGATTGCGCAGAAAGGCATGAGCGTCGGCATGGGAGAGAAATCGGCACAGAAGAGAAAATTCATACTGGAGACGGCCAGGAAGGTCTTTGTGGAAAAGGGTTTCAAAAAGGTCACCATGAAGGATATCGTGGAGGCATGTGAGATCAGCCGGGGAGGTCTGTATCTGTATTTTGAAAGCACGGGGCAGATCTTCCTTGAGGTGATGAAGCTGGAGAGCGAGGAGACGGACGACGTCTTTTCCGACAAGATCACGGAGGACGCCACGGCGGCGGATATTCTTGTGCTTTTCCTGCAGGAGCAGAAGAAGGAGCTGCTGCGCAGGAAGGATACGCTGACCCAGGCCATTTATGAATATTATTTTGAAAACCAGCCGGGGAAGAAGGATAATATTCTGAAAAAGCAGTTTGACTCGGCGGTGAAGATCATGGAAAAGCTCATTGAAACCGGTGTGGGAAACGGGGAGCTGTACTGTGAGGACTGCCAGGGAACGGCGCGGAATATCATGTTCGTGCTGGAGGGGCTGAAGATATCCGCTCAAACCATCGGCATCACGGCGGAGACGGTGGATCGGGAGATCCGTTTTATTCTGGGCTCTCTTGGCGTGGAAATGGAATAAGGGGAAAAATAGTTTAGGGAGGAACATTATGGGAACAGTCAGACGGATCTATGTGGAGAAAAAGGCGCCCTTTGCCGTAAAGGCCAGGGAACTGCACGAGGAGCTGAAAAACTATCTGGGCGTCAGCGTGGAGGGCGTCCGGATATTTATACGCTATGATGTGGAAAATATCTCCGACCAGGTGTTTGAAAGGGCGTGCAGAACGGTGTTTTCCGAGCCGCCGGTGGATGATTTGTATCTGGAGGAAATCGAGCTGCCGGAGAATGCCAGGGTGTTTTCGGTGGAGTTTCTGCCCGGACAATTTGATCAGAGGGCCGATTCCGCCGTGCAGTGTGTGCGTTTTCTGCGGGAGGACGAGGAACCGGTGATCCGCACGGCTGTCACCTATATGATTCTGGGAGACATCACGGAGGAGGATTTTGCAAGGATCAGGGCATACTGTGTCAACCCGGTGGATTCCAGAGAGACCGGGATGGTAAAGCCAAAGACCCTGATTACGGAGTATGACGAGCCGGAAGATATTCAGATGCTTCAGGGTTTTTCCGGGATGGAGGAGGCGCAGCTGCGCAGGTTGTATGAGTCTCTTTCCCTGGCCATGACCTTCCGGGATTTTCAGCATATACAGAATTATTTCCGGGATGACGAGAAGAGGGATCCGTCCATGACGGAGATCCGCGTGCTGGATACCTACTGGTCCGATCACTGCCGCCATACCACCTTTTCCACGGAGCTCACCGATGTGGAGTTTGGCGAGGGCTTTTACCGCACGCCCATGGAGACGGCATGGCAGAGTTATCTGGATACCAGAGAGGAGATATTCGGAGACCGGAAGGATAAGTTTGTCTGTCTGATGGACCTGGCGCTGATGGCCATGCGGAAGCTGAAGAGAGACGGGCTGCTTGCGGATATGGAGGAGTCGGACGAGATCAATGCCTGTTCCGTTGTGGTTCCGGTGGAGATGGACTATGGGGATCACAGGGAGACGGAGGAGTGGCTGGTCTTTTTCAAGAACGAGACGCACAATCATCCCACGGAGATCGAGCCATTCGGAGGAGCTGCCACCTGTCTGGGCGGAGCGATCCGGGATCCGCTCTCCGGCAGAGGATATGTCTATCAGGCCATGCGTGTCACGGGGGCGGCGGATCCCACGGTTCCCGTTGCGGATACCCTGAAGGGAAAGCTGTCGCAGAAAAAGCTGGTCCGCGGCGCTGCGGACGGATATTCTTCCTACGGCAACCAGATCGGTCTGGCCACCGGCTTTGTAAAAGAGATTTATCATCCTGATTATGTGGCCAAGAGAATGGAGATCGGGGCGGTTATGGGTGCGGCGCCCCGGCGCAATGTCATCCGTGAGACCTCAGACCCCGGCGATGTCATCATTCTGCTGGGCGGGCGCACAGGCCGGGACGGCTGCGGCGGCGCAACAGGTTCCTCCAAGGTACATACGGAGAGCTCCATCGAGACCTGCGGAGCGGAGGTACAGAAGGGGAATGCGCCTACGGAACGGAAGATTCAGAGATTATTCCGCCGGGAGGAAGTGAGCCGGATTATCAAAAAGTGCAATGATTTCGGCGCGGGCGGGGTGTCCGTGGCCATCGGGGAGCTTGCGGACGGTCTGGTGGTGGATCTGGATAAGGTGCCCAAAAAGTACGCGGGTCTGGACGGCACGGAGCTTGCCATCTCGGAATCCCAGGAGCGTATGGCTGTGGTGGTGGATTCTGCGGACGTTGAAAAGTTTCTGGGGTATGCGGCCCAGGAGAACCTGGAAGCTGTGGCGGTTGCTGTGGTCACGGAGGAGCCCAGGCTGGTGCTGAACTGGAGAGGAAAGAAGATCGTGGATCTGAAGCGTGCCTTCCTGGATACCAACGGCGCGCATCAGGAGACCTCCGTGAAGGTGGATATTCCGGATGAAAAGGAAAATTATTTTAAAAAGTGGGCAGTGCCTGCGGTGGGTGAGAGGCTGGAAGCCGGCGATGTGAAGGGAGCCTGGCTGACGCTGCTCGGGGATCTGAACGTGTGCTCTCAGAAGGGGCTGGTGGAAATGTTTGATTCCTCTATCGGCGCAGGCAGCGTGCTGATGCCCTACGGCGGCGTTCATCAGCTGACGGAGACGCAGACCATGGTTGCCAAGCTTCCCGTGCTCAAGGGCAGGACGGATACCGTCACCATGATGAGTTACGGCTTTGACCCGTACCTGTCCTCCTGGAGTCCTTACCACGGCGCAGTGTACGCGGTGGTGGAGTCCATGGCGAAGATCGTGGCCTCCGGCGGCGATTTTTCCGGGATCCGGTTTACCTTCCAGGAGTATTTCCGCAGGATGACGGAGGAGCCGGAGCGCTGGAGCCAGCCCTTTGCCGCGCTGTTGGGTGCATATGACGCGCAGATCGGATTTGGACTGCCTTCCATCGGGGGAAAGGACAGTATGTCCGGCACCTTCAACGATATCGATGTTCCGCCCACGCTGGTTTCTTTTGCGGTGGATATTGCAAAGCAGGACCGGATTGTCACACCGGAGCTGAAGACACCCGGAAGCAGACTGGTTCGGTTTTCCATAGAAAAGGATGCATTCCACATCCCCATGTATGACGCGGTGGCCAAGCTGTACGGGGATATTCACGCGCTGATACTGGATGGTACGGTGGTATCCGCTTATGCCTTGGATGCGAAAGGCGTTGCGGCTGCAGTCTGCAAGATGGCCTTCGGAAACGGCCTGGGTGTGGAGATCGGCGCGGAAGTGGATCTGGAGGAGCTGTTTGGAAACGGCCTGGGCGATATTTTGGCGGAGGTTCCCGAGGACAGAATGAAGGCGCTGGAGGAAAAGGGCATCGACTGTACGGTGGTGGGTACGGTAGTGCAGGAGCCTGTATTTATCTACAGGGAGACGCGGATCGAAGGAAAAGAGGCGCTGGACGCATGGCGTTCGGGGCTGGAAAAGGTATTTTCCACCAGGGCCACGGAAGACGTCACGCCGGTGGAAAGTCCGGTTTACCGGACGGACAGCGTCTATGTGTGCAAAAACAGGGTGGCGAAGCCAAGGGTGTTCATTCCCGTATTCCCCGGCACCAACTGTGAGTATGACAGCACGAAGGCATTCGAGCGGGCGGGCGCTGATGTGGTGACGAAGGTGTTCCGAAATCTGAGCGCGCAGGATATCCGGGAGTCGGTGGAGGAGTTTGAGAAGGCGATCTCTCAGGCGCAGATCATCATGTTCCCCGGGGGATTTTCCGCGGGAGACGAGCCGGACGGAAGCGCGAAGTTTTTTGCCACGGCCTTTCAGAATGAAAAGCTGAAGGAGGCCGTGGGCAGGCTTTTAAATGAGCGGGACGGACTGGCGCTGGGTATCTGCAACGGTTTCCAGGCGCTGATCAAGCTGGGGCTGGTTCCCTGCGGTGAGATTGTTGGACAGAAGGAGGATTCTCCCACGCTGACCTTCAACACCATCAATCGCCATATCTCCAAGATGGTTTACACCAGGGTTGTATCCAATAAATCCCCCTGGCTGCGGGGGGCGGAGCCGGGCGCGGTCTACTGTAATCCGGCTTCTCACGGAGAAGGACGCTTTGTGGCTCCCAGGGAATGGATCGACAGGCTGTTTGCAAACGGTCAGGTGGCCACACAGTACTCTGACCAGAACGGTAATGTATCCATGGATGAAGAGTATAATATCAACGGTTCCTACAGTGCCATCGAGGGCATTACCTCTCCGGACGGACGTGTTTTGGGTAAGATGGCTCACTCCGAGAGAAGGGGTGAGGGAGTTGCCATTAATATTTACGGAAGGCAGGACATCAGAATTTTTGAGTCCGGTGTGGAGTATTTTAAATAAAGAGGATGCAGAAAGGGCGGCAGCAGGGCTGCCGTGTGGGTAATACAAATATGTTAATGGCATTGATACCGCTTTTTGACGACAAAATGGCAGTGAGGGCATATTCCATCTTTTCCCAGAAGGATAATGTTTTTCTGAATCCGTCGCTGCTGGGAACCGGTAAGAACGACGGAGCGGCTGTTGTGGAGGGGCTGGAACTTATTGAGCGGATGGGAATCGAGACGCTTTCCGAGGACAGGGAGATTTTTGTGCCGGTGAGTAATATTTCCATCTTTTCGGATGTGGAGAGCCAGTGCAGCGCGCCCCACAACAGGATTGTGTTTCTCATCGACCACACCGTTCCGCCGGTGGATGTCTATGTCAACCGTCTGCGGGAGCTGAAGCAGAAAGGATATAAGCTGGCGGTGCGTAAGCTTTCCGTGGCGGACTACGAGAGTTGGCGGGAAATTTTCAAACT
Organism: uncultured Acetatifactor sp.; assembly: GCA_910586835.1. Taxonomy (GTDB): domain Bacteria; phylum Bacillota; class Clostridia; order Lachnospirales; family Lachnospiraceae; genus Acetatifactor. The sequence continues at coordinate 18,094 of CAJUJU010000036.1, read as the reverse complement.
CACGGACTATATGTTCCTGAATAACAGGAAGGTTGCCATTGACAAGGCGAAAACTTATTTCAAGAAGCTGTATCCCCAGATCAGGCTCTGCGCCGGCGGCATCGATTCCATGTATACTTATGAGTATCTGCGGGATGTGGAAAAGTTTGAGCTGTATGAGGGCGAGTTTTACAGAGTGCCGGTGACCCGGGGAAAACATGAGGTTGCGCCCCTGAAGGTAAACTATATCGAGCTGCTGAATGTAGTCAACAATGAAAATTTTGAACTGACTGCAGCGGCTGATGTCATCGGACGGGATACGGCGCTGACGATTTCTCTCCTGAAGATGGTAAACCGGATGACCGTGAACTCCGGCATCACCACCATTCGTCATGCTGCCGCCATGCTGGGACAGAAGGAACTGAAAAGGTGGATCAACACTGCCGTGGTGAATCAGCTTTACGCGGATAAACCCAGTGAGATTACCCGGCTTTCCCTGATCCGCGCAAAGTTTGCGGAAAATCTTGCGCCGCTGTTCCAGTTACAGAACAAGACGGAGGAGCTGTTCCTGATGGGACTTTTTTCCGTGCTGGATGTGATTCTGGAGCTGCCTATGAAGCAGGCGCTGGATATGGTCATGGTGACGGGCGAGGTGAGCAGCGCGTTGATCGAAGATACAGGCAAGCTTGCTCCTGTCTATGATATGATGAAGCATTACGAGATGGCGGACTGGCAGGAGGTATCCCGATTACTGCTTCTTGCCAATATGGATGTGAAGCAGGTCAGCGGGGCTTATTTGAAAGCGCTGAGCTGGTATAAGAACCTGATGACAGAAAAATAAAATTACCTATTTACGAATCGGGGGTTTTCCGCTATAATATTCTGAAATGTATATCTGAGAGAGGAACAGGTACGGCGGTGAGAGCAGAAGGCATGACGACAATTCAGAACAGTATGACGAAAATGCCTGGGCATTTTGTTTCTTTTTCTCATTGTTGCATTAATTCCAAATTGTTTTCCAAAAAGTCAGTAAATTATTTACTGGCTTTTTTAATATTTTGAACACAGGAGGATGGTATGAGTAAAAGAGAGGACATCAAAAAAGTATTGATTATCGGTTCCGGCCCGATTATTATCGGCCAGGCCTGCGAGTTTGACTATTCGGGAACTCAGGCGTGCAAGGCCCTGAGAAAGCTGGGGTACAAAATTGTGCTGGTGAACTCCAACCCTGCCACGATTATGACTGACCCGGAGATCGCAGATGTGACCTACATCGAGCCTCTGAACGTGAAGCGGCTGGAGCAGATCATTGAGAAGGAGCGCCCCGACGCCATCCTGCCGAACCTGGGCGGGCAGTCCGGGCTGAATCTGTGCTCGGAGCTGGCGGCTGCGGGGATTTTGGAAAAATACGGCGTGAAGGTTATCGGTGTGCAGGTGGATGCCATCGAGAGGGGGGAGGACCGCATCGAGTTTAAGAAGACCATGAACAGGCTTGGGATCGAGATGGCTCGTAGCGAGGTGGCCTACACGGTGGAGGAGGCCCAGGCCATTGCGGAAAGGCTGGGTTATCCGGTGGTGCTTCGCCCTGCTTACACCATGGGCGGCGCAGGAGGCGGACTGGTATATAATGTGGAGGAGCTGAAGACGGTGTGCTCCAGGGGCCTGCAGGCGTCCCTGGTGGGACAGGTGCTGGTGGAGGAGTCTATCCTGGGCTGGGAGGAGCTGGAGCTGGAGGTAGTGCGTGACGCCAAAGGCAACATGATTACCGTTTGCTTCATCGAGAACATCGATCCGCTGGGCGTACACACCGGGGACTCCTTCTGCTCCGCTCCCATGCTGACCATCAGCCGGGAAGTACAGGAGCGTCTGCAGGAGCAGGCCTATAAGATCGTGGAGGAAGTACAGGTTATCGGCGGCACCAATGTGCAGTTTGCCCATGACCCGGTGAGCGACCGCATCGTGGTGATCGAGATCAATCCCAGAACCTCCCGCTCCTCGGCGCTGGCAAGTAAGGCTACGGGCTTTCCCATCGCGCTGGTGTCGGCAATGCTGGCGGCGGGGCTGACGCTGGACGAGATTCCCTGCGGCGTGTGCGGCACGCTGGATCAGTATGTGCCCGGCGGGGATTATGTGGTGATCAAATTTGCCAGATGGGCCTTTGAAAAGTTCAAGGACTCCCAGGACAGGCTTGGCACCCAGATGCGGGCAGTGGGTGAGGTCATGAGTATCGGAAAGACCTACAAGGAGGCGTTTCAGAAGGCGGTACGCAGTCTGGAGATCGGTCGTTACGGCCTGGGGTTTGCCGGAGATTACCACGAGAGAAGTAAGGAAGAGCTGCTGGCACTTTTGGCTTATCCCACCAGCGAGCGGCAGTTTATCATGTATGAGGCGCTGAGGAAGGGCGCCTCCGTGGAGGAACTGTATGAACTGACAAAGATCAAGCACTATTTCATCGAGCAGATGAAAGAGCTGGTGGAGGAAGAGGAACAGCTGATTGCGGAAAAGGGAAGGGTTCCTGCAAAGAAGGTGCTGGAGCAGGCCAAGAAAGACGGTTTTGCGGATCGTTATCTGAGCAAAATCCTGGAGGTGCCGGAGGAGGAGATCCGCAGGACGAGGATCGAGTATGGCATCACAGAGAGCTGGGAGCCGGTGCACGTCAGCGGAACCAGCGACAATGCCTACTATTATTCCACCTACAATGCGCCTGACAAAACCACTGTGTCCGACAAGAAGAAGGTCATGATCCTGGGAGGCGGCCCCAACCGTATCGGCCAGGGAATCGAGTTTGACTACTGCTGCGTGCATGCGGCGTTTGCCTTAAAGGAGCTGGGCTTTGAGACCATTATCGTCAACTGCAACCCTGAGACGGTTTCCACGGACTATGACACCTCGGACAAGCTGTATTTTGAGCCTCTGACCCTGGAGGATGTGCTGAGCATTTATGAGAAGGAAAAGCCGGTTGGAGTCATCGCTCAGTTCGGCGGACAGACGCCCTTGAACCTGGCGGCGGATTTGAAGAAAAACGGGGTAAAGATCCTGGGAACCTCCCCGGAGGTCATCGACCTGGCGGAGGACAGAGATTTGTTCCGGGGAATGATGGAGAAGTTGAATATTCCCATGCCGGAGGCGGGGATGGCGGTGAATGTGGAGGAGGCGCTGGAGATTGCGGACAGAATCGGCTATCCCGTCATGGTGAGGCCCTCCTATGTGCTGGGGGGACGCGGCATGGAGGTGGTGAGCGAACCCGAGAGCCTGAAGCAATATATGGCGGCGGCAGTGGGGGTTACTCCGGATCGTCCGATTCTGATCGACCGGTTCCTGCGTCATGCCACCGAGTGTGAGGCGGATGCCATCGCTGACGGAAAACATGCCTTTGTACCTGCGGTGATGGAGCACATCGAGCTGGCCGGGGTACATTCCGGGGATTCCGCCTGCATTCTGCCCTCAAAAAATATTCCGGAGGAGCTGGTGGAGACCATCCGGGAGTACACCAGAAGAATCGCGGAGGAGATGGGCGTCTGCGGACTGATGAACATGCAGTATGCCATCGAGAATGGCAGGGTGTATGTGCTGGAGGCAAATCCCAGGGCTTCCCGCACCGTGCCGTTGGTATCCAAGGTATGTAATGTGAAGATGGTGAAGCTGGCCACACAGATTATGACGGCAGAGCTGACAGGACAGCCCTCTTCCATCGAGGGGCTGAAAGAGGTAAGGCCTGCCTACTACGGTGTGAAGGAGGCGGTGTTCCCCTTCAACATGTTCCAGGAGGTAGACCCGGTGCTGGGGCCGGAAATGCGTTCCACAGGAGAGGTGCTGGGACTTGCAGCCAATGTGGGAGAAGCGTTCTTCAAGGCCCAGGAGGCCACCCAGACCAAGCTGCCCACCTCGGGAACGGTGCTGTTTTCCGTCAGCAGCAAGGATAAGCCGGAGGTAGTGGAGACAGCAAAGGTATTTGAAGAATGTGGCTTCCATATTATGGCCACGGGAACCACCCATGAGCTGCTGGTGAAGAACGGTATTCCGGCGGAGCGTGTCAACAAGATGCAGGAGGGCAGGCCCAACATTGTGGATGAGGTGATGAACGGCAGGATACAGCTGATCGTCAACACTCCGGCCGCAAAGGAAGAGAAGCTGTTTGACGACAGCTATATCCGCAAGACGGCCATCAAGGCAAAGGTGCCCTATATGACCACCATGGCGGCGGCAAAGGCCACGGCGGAGGGAATCCGGGTGGTTATCCGGGAGGGGGAGATCGGCGTCATGTCCCTTCAGGAGATTCACGCAGCAATTCGCTAGAACCGTTGCCCGCAGAATATTTCAAAGCCTCCGGGGGAGTTGCCCCGGAGGCGGTTTTGGGAGATGACGGCAGGAAACCGGTTCAGACAGGAGGAGCAGGCAGATGAAGGCTTTTTTGATATTGGAGGACGGAACAGTATTTGAGGGAACACATATCGGCGCCGTGAAAGAGGTGGTCAGTGAAATTGTGTTCAACACATCCATGGCGGGTTATCCGGAGGTGCTGACAGATCCTTCCTACGCGGGGCAGGCAGTGTGTATGACCTATCCCCTGATCGGCAATTACGGGATTTGCAGAGAGGATCTGGAATCCGGGAAGCTCTGGCCCGACGCTTTGATAGTCAGAGAGCTTTCCCGCACCTGCAGCAATTTTCGCAGTGACTGCACCATTCAGCAGTTCCTGGAGGAAAACGGGACGCCCGGGGTAGCCGGAATCGATACCAGGGCGCTGACCAGGCTGCTCAGAGAGAAGGGCACCATGAACGGCATGATTACCACGGACGAGGAAAAAGCGCAGCATTTCGATGACATTCAGCCCGGACTGCAGGCTTATACCACGGGAAAGGTGGTAGAAAGGGTAAGCTGCCGGGAAAAGTATGTGGTGGATCCTGTGCTTGAGCTTAGTCAGAACGGTCCGCTCTCCGGCACAGCCCGGTTTGACAGTGAGGCTTATGAGAGAGGGGTGCGGGAGCCAAGACCATCTCTTGTGAAGGAACTGACAGGGGCAGGGCTCAGGGTGGCGCTGATGGATTTCGGCGCAAAGGCAAACATCGTCCGCTCTCTGGCGGAGCGGGGCTGTCAGGTTACGGTATTTCCGGCCCGGACCAGGGCGGAGGAGATCATGGCCATGGAGCCTGACGGCATCATGCTCAGCAACGGTCCGGGGGATCCCAAGGAATGCGCTTCCGTGATAGAAGAGATCCGGAAACTGTATGAGACGGACATTCCCATCTTTGCCATTTGTCTGGGGCATCAGCTTATGGCTCTGGCTGCAGGCTGTGACACCTATAAGCTGAAGTACGGCCACCGGGGAGGCAATCATCCGGTGAAGGATCTGTCCACCGGGCGGGTGTATCTGTCGTCCCAGAATCACGGTTATGTGGTGGACACATCCGGGCTTGACCCGAAAATCGCGGTGCCTGCATTTGTCAATGTGAACGACGGAACCAACGAGGGGCTTGCCTATACGGGAAAGAATATTTTTACGGTGCAGTTTCACCCCGAGGCATGTCCCGGGCCCCAGGATTCCCGCTGCCTGTTTGACCGATTCTTCCGGATGATCCGGGAGAGCCGGGCAGAGGGAGGCACCTGTGGCAATCAGAGGAAAGGAGGCGGGCAGGATGCCTAAGAATCCGAATGTAAATCGTGTGCTGGTGATCGGTTCCGGCCCCATCGTCATCGGCCAGGCGGCAGAATTTGACTATGCGGGAACCCAGGCCTGCCGCTCTCTGAAGGAAGAGGGCGTGGAGGTTATTCTGGTGAATTCCAACCCGGCAACCATCATGACGGACAGAGATATTGCGGACAAGGTTTTTATTGAGCCTTTGACGGTAAAGGTATTGGAACAGCTTATCGAAGAGGAAAAGCCGGACAGCATTCTTCCCACTCTGGGGGGACAGGCCGGGCTGAATCTGGGTATGGAGCTGGAGGAGTCCGGCTTTCTGGCGGCTCACGGCGTGAGACTGTTGGGAACTACTGCCGCCACCATCCGAAACGCGGAGGGAAGGCAGGAATTCAAGGATCTGATGGAGCGCATCGGAGAGCCCTGCGCCGCCTCCGAAGTGGTGGAAACCGTGCAGGACGGCATTTTGTTTTCAGAAAGCATAGGCTATCCAGTGGTGCTGCGGCCTGCTTATACCCTGGGCGGTTCCGGGGGCGGTATCGCCCACAACAGAGCGGAACTGGAGGAGATTCTGGAGAACGGACTGCGTCTGTCCCGGGTGGGGCAGGTGCTGGTGGAGCGTTGTATCGCAGGCTGGAAGGAGATCGAGTACGAGGTGATGCGGGACGGGACAGGGAACTGCATCACCGTGTGCAACATGGAAAACCTTGATCCCGTGGGCGTACACACGGGGGACAGCATTGTGGTTGCACCCTCCCAGACACTGAGCGACAAGGAATATCAGATGCTGCGTACCTCTGCGCTGAACATCATAAGCGAACTGGAGATCACGGGGGGCTGTAATGTGCAGTTTGCCCTGCATCCCACCAGCTTTGAGTACTGCGTCATAGAGGTGAATCCAAGAGTCAGCCGTTCCTCGGCGCTGGCCAGCAAGGCCACCGGCTATCCCATTGCGAAGGTTGCCGCCAAAATTGCCCTGGGCTATACCCTGGACGAGATCAAAAACGCCGTCACGGGGAAGACTTACGCCAGTTTTGAGCCGGCGCTGGACTACTGTGTGGTAAAGATTCCCAGGCTGCCCTTTGACAAGTTTCTCACCGCAAAGCGGACATTGACTACCCAGATGAAGGCCACCGGGGAGGTCATGAGTATCTGCGACAGCTTTGAGGGGGCTCTGATGAAAGCCATTCGCTCGCTGGAGCAGCATGTGGACTGTCTGCTTGGCTATGATTTTTCCGGTCTGTCCAAGGAGGAGCTGAAGGAAAAACTGAAGGTTGTGGACGACAGAAGAATCTGGATGATCGCGGAGGCTGTGCGTCGGGGGATAAGCTATGAGGAGATTCATGCCGCTACCATGATTGATGTGTGGTTTATCGACAAGATTGCCATACTCACGGAGATGGAGCAGGCGCTGCGGACACAGGAGCTGACGCCTGTCCTGCTGAGGGAGGCAAAGAGGCTTCAGTTTCCCGATTCGGTGATTGCCGGGCTCACCGGAAGAGACGTGGAGGAAGTCCGGCGGCTGCGGGAGGACAACGGCATCCGGGCTGTCTACAGAATGGTGGATACCTGCGCCGCGGAGTTTGCCGCATCCACGCCTTATTATTATTCCGTCTACGGCGGGGCATGTGAGGCAAGGGAGACCGTGGGGCGCAAAAAGGTGCTGGTGCTGGGCTCCGGCCCCATCCGCATCGGGCAGGGTATCGAGTTTGACTATTGTTCGGTTCACGCCACCTGGGCCTTTTCCAAAGCGGGCTATGAGACCATTATTGTCAACAATAATCCGGAGACGGTGAGCACGGATTTTGACATTGCGGACAAGCTGTATTTTGAACCGTTGACGGCGGAGGATGTTGAGTCCATCGTGCGGATCGAGCATCCGGACGGGGCTGTGGTGCAGTTCGGCGGACAGACCGCCATCAAGCTGACGGAGAGCCTGATGAAGATGGGGGTTCCCATTCTGGGCACCCAGGCGGAGGACGTGGACGCAGCGGAGGACAGGGAGCTTTTCGACAGGATTCTGGAGGAGACGCAGATTCCCCGGGCGGCGGGAGGTACCGTCTATACCGCAGAAGAGGCGAAGGAGGTGGCCAACCGGCTGGGCTATCCTGTGCTGGTGCGTCCCTCCTATGTGCTGGGGGGACAGGGGATGCAGATCGCCATCTCCGACCGGGAGATCGAAGAATTCATGGAGATCATCAACCGCATTGCCCAGGATCATCCCATTCTGGTGGACAAGTACCTACAGGGCAAGGAGATTGAGGTGGACGCGGTGTGCGACGGGAAGGATATTCTGATCCCCGGCATCATGGAACACATAGAGAGAACGGGGGTGCATTCCGGGGACAGTATTTCGGTGTACCCCGCGCACACCATCGGTAAGCTGGTGAAGGACAAGATTGCAGAGTACACCAGGCGTCTGGCTAAGGCGCTCCATGTGAAGGGGCTTATCAATATCCAGTTTATCGCCATCGGGGAGGATGTGTATGTGATCGAGGTGAATCCCCGCTCTTCCCGCACGGTTCCCTATATCAGCAAGGTGACGGGGATTCCAATCGTGGATCTTGCCGTGGAGGTTATCCTGGGAAAGACCATCGCAGAGCTGGGGTACAGACCGGGACTGCAGCCGGAGGCGGAGCATTACGCCATCAAGATGCCGGTCTTTTCCTTTGAAAAGATCAGGGGTGCGGAGATCAGTCTGGGGCCGGAGATGAAGTCCACGGGGGAATGTCTGGGAGTGGCCGGAACCTTCAACGAGGCGCTGTACAAGGCATTTCTGGGCGCCGGTGTGAATCTGCCGAATTATAAAAATGTCATTATGACCGTGAAGGATGCGGACAAGGGCGAGGCCATTGAGATCGGTCGGCGGTTTGAGAGGCTGGGCTATACCATCTACGCCACACGGAGTACGGCGGCGGCCCTGAACGAGGCCGGGGTGAAGGCAAGGAAGGTGAACAAAATTTCCCAGGAATCCCCCACCGTCATGGATCTGATCCTGGGGCACAGGATCGACCTTGTGATCGATACGCCCACCCAGGGGCGGGACAAGACCAGGGACGGCTTCCTGATCCGCCGTACTGCCATCGAGACAGGCGTAAATGTGATCACCGCCATGGATACCGCCAGAGCTCTTGTGAGCAGCCTGGAGAACAAGGCGGATGAGAAGCTGTCGCTGGTAAATATTGCGCAGCTTTAGAAAAATTCTTTTTACAACTATGATACAAGTGGGGTATATACTGTTTCAGTTAAAATCAGGGCACAGCAGCAGTGAGGGCGCGTATAGGCGGCCTTGTTGACAATTCTTATAAAACGGCTTAAAATAGGATAGTCAAATTGGGGACTGCGATTTGTCATGAGAAAGGTGTAAAAGGGAAATAGATTTCAGTCATGAGTAGGCGAAAGAGAAGAAGAAAGAAAACGAGGCGTTTCCTGCGCTTCCTTGTCATATTGTTCCTGGGTGCCATGGCAGGGGGATATTTTTATATAAACAGCCTTGCTTATAAGGTGTGCAGAGTGGAGGCCGGGGTGGAGGTAAAGCCATCGGACTTTCTGAAGCAGGCGGACGAGAACGCATATTTTACGGAGAAAAGCGATTCTTTTTCCGTCTATGAGCCGGGGGAGTACCGGATTTGGGTGAAAAGCGGATGGTTTCTTCACAGGGCGAAGCTGATTGTGGAGGATACAATTGCGCCTCAGGCGACGCTTCATCCGGTGAACCTGGAGTACGGTGAAGTGTGCACGGCGGGGGATTTTGTGGAACAGATCCAGGATGCCACCTCCGTTGCGGTGAGTTTTAACGAGCTGCCGGATTTCGGCTTGATGGGCAGGCAGCAGGTAAAGGTGCGGCTGACGGACGCAGGGGGGAACAGCACGGTTCTTGAGACGGAGCTGTGTGTGTTTCCGGTGCGCACGGAGATCAGCTGTGAGGTGGGTGGAAATCCTCCCACGCTGGCGGATTTCCTGACAGGGGATGTATCCGCGGTGCTTCGGACGAATTTAGAGGCTTTAAGCCTGGAGTATGTGACCGATCACCAGGTAGTCATTGAGGTGGACGGGGAAAATTATGAGTGTGTGCTGCATGTGGTGGATACCGTGCCGCCGGTTATGACCCTCAAAAACGTTTCTGGCTACACAATGATTCCCAGGACGGCAGAGGAATTTGTGACCGGAATTGAAGATATGACAAATGTGACCGTCTCCTTTGCGCAGGAGCCGGATCTGACGCTGGCGGGAGAGCAGCAGGTGCAGATTGTGGCAAAGGACGAGGGAGGCAATGAGACCGTGGGACAGGCAGTGCTGACCCTGCAGGCGGACACGGAGCCGCCGAAGATTGTCGGAGCAAAGGATATCACGGTTTATGTGGGAAGCACGGTGTCTTACCGAAAGGATGTGGAGGTGACGGACAACTGTCCCGAAGGGGTGAACCTGGAGGTTGACAACAGTCGGGTAAACTTAAGTGAGGCGGGAAGCTATCCGGTGGTTTACCGTGCTACGGATTTTGCGGGGAATGTGACGGAGCAGGCCGTCACAGTCACGGTAAAAGCAAGTCTCTATACCCAGGAACAGATCGACGAGCTGGCAGATGCAGTGCTGGCGAAAATCATTACGGAAGATATGACTCCCATGGAAAAGGTACAGGCCATCTTCAACTATATCAGAGGACATGTGGGATATATCAACCATTCCGAGAAGGATGACTGGATCAGGGCGGCTTATGAAGGGCTTGCGGAGGGGCAGGGAGACTGCTATGTGTTTGCGTGTACCTCCAAGCAGCTGCTGACCAGAGCCGGTATTACCAATATGGATATCGCGAAAATTCCCGCGAAGACCTCCCATTACTGGAATCTGGTGGATATCGGGGACGGCTGGTATCATTTTGACACAACGCCCAGAAAGGATCATCCCACCATATTCATGTGGACGGATGAGCAGATGATGGAGTACTCTGCGGCGCACAATAATTCACACAACTATGACCATGAAGCTTATCCCGAGGTGAACTGAGGGCGGTGAGCCGTGGGCGGAAGCCGGCGGCGAAATGGTTTACGCAGGTTGGGGAATGATTGGCATGTGCGCTGAAGCGCACGGGAAGGATAAGGATGAAAAAGCTGGGTGTAATTGGCGGGTTGGGGCCTATGGCTACCGTCTATTTTCTCCAGCTGCTGACCTGTATGACGCAGGCGGAAACGGATCAGCAGCATTTGGAAATACTGGTGCACAGCAGGCCGCAGATACCGGACAGGACAGATTTCATTCTGGGGAAAAGCAGCAGAGATCCGTTTCCGGAGATGACAGAGGTAGGGAGAGGGCTGGCGCGGCAGGGAGCCGAACTGTTGGCCATGCCCTGCATCACCGCACATTATTTTCAGAGTCGGCTGGAGGAGGCCATCGGAGTTCCGGTGATCAATGCCATTGAGGAGACGGCGGCCTGTCTCAGGGAGCACCAAATATCCCGGGCGGGTATTCTGGCTACCGACGGCACCATAGAGAGCGGATTGTTTCAGGAGAAGTTCAGGGAATACGGTATTGAAGCGGTAATTCCGGGAGAAGAGAGCCAGACCAAGGTGATGCATCTCATTTACAGGAATGTGAAAGCGGGCAGGGAGGTGGAGATTCCTCTGTTTGAGCAGGTCTCCCGGGAGCTTTTCAGGGGGGGAGCCCAGGTGATTTTGCTGGGGTGTACGGAGCTCTCTCTGATCAAGCGGGATTACCCGCTGAGATCGGGATATCTGGACGTGATGGAGGTGCTGGCCAGGAAGGCTGTGCTTTCCTGCGGTGTCCTGAAGGAAAAGTACCATGAATTGATAACCTGAGGAGTATGCTATGCAGAATCATGTGTTGGACTATTTAAATAAAATTGTAAAAGAAAAGCCGGATAAAGTTGCTTTTGCCGATGACAGCGAGGCGCTGACCTTTGAGCAGGTGTACCGTCAGAGCAGGGCGGTGGGAAGCTTTCTCCACGGCAGGGGAATCTGCGGGAAGCCGGTGGTTGTCTTTATGAACAAGCAGCCCCGGGAAATTGCCGCCTTTTTCGGAGTGATTACCGGAGGAGACTTTTATGTGCCCATTGATGAGGAGATGCCCCGGTTCCGGATTGAACTGATTCTGGAAAATGTGCAGTCGCCGTTGCTGATCTGTGACAGACAGACGGAAGAGATGGCCCGGGAATTTGATTTCGGGGGAGAAATCGTTCTGTATGATGACATTGCGCAGACCCCTGTGGAGGATGAGGCGCTGCAGGAGATCTATGACAGAGCCATTGACACGGATCCCATCTATATTGTGTTTACCTCCGGCTCTACCGGGGTGCCCAAGGGTGTGGCAGCCTGCCACCGCTCCGTGATTGATTACATCGAGCAGTTGTCGGAGACGCTGGGATTTGACGAAAATACGGTTTTCGGAAACCAGACGCCGTTATATTTTGACGCCTGCCTGAAGGAGCTGTATCCCACGCTGAAGTTCGGCGCCACCACTTATCTGATCCCCAGGAACCTGTTTCTGTTTCCTGTAAAGCTGGTGGAATATCTGAATGAGCATCGGATCAATACCATCTGCTGGGTGGTATCGGCCCTGACCATGATCTCCGCTTTTGGCACTTTCCGGACGGTAAGGCCGGAGTATCTGAAGAACATTGCCTTTGGAAGCGAGGTATTTCCCATCCGGCAGTTCCGGCTCTGGCGGGAGGCGCTGCCTGAGGCGAGGTTTACCAATCTGTACGGCCCCACTGAGGGAACGGGCATGTGCTGTTACTACAGAGTGGAACGTGACTTTGAAGAAAATGAGGCCATTCCGGTGGGAAGACCCTTCAAAAATACGGAGATCATTCTGCTGACCGAGGACGACCGGCGGGCGGCGGAAGGGGAGACGGGAGAAATCTGTATCCGGGGTACTTCTTTGACCCTTGGCTATTACAATAATTTTGAGAAGACCGGGGAGGTGTTTGTGCAGAATCCGCTGAACACGGCATACCCCGAGCTGATTTACAGGACGGGAGACCTGGGCCGCTATAACGAGCGGGGAGAGCTGGTTTTTGTCTCCCGAAAGGATTATCAGATCAAGCACATGGGGCATCGCATTGAGTTGGGTGAGATCGAGGCCAATGTGAGCCTGCTGGATGAGGTAAAGATTGCGGCCTGCGTCTATGACGAGAGGAAGAACAGGATTGTGCTGTACTATGTGGGGGACGTGGGGGAAGGAGAGCTTGCAGGCATGCTGAAGAGCAGACTTCCCAGATATATGATCCCCAACAGTATTATCCGGCTGGAGGAGATGCTGTTTACGGCAAACGGGAAGATCGACAGGAAGGCACTGAAGGCGGAATACCAGAAATAGGGGATTACGCAGGAAAACAACATACAGTGTATCGATAAATAATGAAACAACATACAGGGAAAGAACGAAAAAACAGATAAGAGAAAGGAAGAAGAACATGGAAGAATTACTGGAAATTTTGAGAGATCTGCACCCGGAGGTTGACTTTGAAACCTGTGAAAATCTGATTGACGCAGGAATCCTGGATTCCTTTGACATTGTGTCTGTCATAGCGGAGATCGGAGAGCGGTTTGATGTGACGATTTCGGCAGAGAAAATCGTGCCGGAAAACTTTAATTCCGCGAAGGCGCTCTACCATCTGATCCAGGAACTGGAAGATGAGGACTGATCGCCATGCTTTTTACATCCTATGAGTTTTTGGGATTTCTGGCAGTGCTGCTTCTGCTGTATTATCTGGTGCCGAAGCGGTTTCAGTGGCAGCTTTTGCTGGCGGCCAGTTATCTCTTTTACTTTTTGACGGGTCCGTCCAATTTGATCTATATTCTGGCAGCCACGGTGACTACCTATCTGGCGGGATGGCAGATTGCCAGGATCGGAGAACGGCAGAGCGCATACTTAAAGGAGCATAAGGCAGAGCTGGATAAAGAGGCAAAGAAGGCTTACAAGGCAGGCATGAAGCATAAGCAGTGGCTCTGTCTGCTGCTTTGTCTGCTGTTCAACATCGGCGTGCTGGCGGTGGTGAAGTACACTAACTTTGTCATCGGCAATGTCAATGCGGTGTTTCAGGCGGTTGGCAGCGGCAGCAGGCTGGATTTTTTGGATATTGCCCTTCCCATGGGAATTTCCTTTTTTACCTTCCAGGCAATGGGGTATCTGATCGATGTGTACCGGGGCGTGGTGCCGGCGGAGCGAAATCCCTTTAAGCTGGCGCTGTTCGTATCCTTCTTTCCCCAGCTGGTACAGGGACCCATCAGCCGTTTCGGAGATTTGGCCGTAAGCCTGTTTGAGCAGCATCGGTTCGACGGCAGGACGGTGTCCTTCGGGCTGCAGCGGGTTCTGTGGGGCTTTTTTAAGAAGCTGGTGATTGCGGACAGAATGCTGGTGGGGGTCAATGCCATCGTCAGAAATCCGGAGAGCTACAGCGGCGCCTATGTGTTCCTGGGGATGCTGTTTTATGCGTTGGAGCTGTATGCGGACTTCACGGGAGGGATAGACATTACCATCGGTGTGGCGGAGACGCTGGGCATCCGGGTGACGGAAAACTTTATCCGCCCTTATTTTTCCAAGTCCATCAAGGAATACTGGCGCAGATGGCACATTACCATGGGAACCTGGTTTACGGATTATATTTTTTATCCCATATCCGTCTGCAAGCCCATGCTGAAATTTTCCCGGTTTTCCAGAGCGCATTTCGGGGAACAGATCGGCAAGAGAATGCCGGTCTATCTCTCGTCCTTTGCCGTGTGGTTTGCCACGGGCATCTGGCATGGGGCAAGCTGGAATTTTATTGTGTGGGGGCTGGCAAACTGGGTGGTGATTATGGTTTCCCAGGAGTTCGAGCCGCTGTACGAGCGTTTTCACAATCGATTTGCCGTGAGGGGAAAAATGTCCTTCCGGCTGTTCCAGGTGGTGCGTACCGTGCTGCTCATGAGCGCTCTGCGAACCTTTGACTGTTATCGGGATGTGCCGTTGACCTTCCGGATGTTCGGAAGCATCTTCACGGAGTTTAACTGGCATGTGCTGTGGGACGGTTCTCTGCTGGGGCTGGGCCTGTCTCTGACGGATTTTGCGATCCTTTTGTGCGGGGTGCTTGTGCTGATCGCGGTGAGCCTTTGGCAGAGGTCGGGGAGCGTCAGGGAAAAGCTTGCGGCAAAGCCCTATCCGCTTCGGTTTGCAGTCTGGTACGGACTGTTTTTGGTGACGCTTCTGATGGGGGCGTACGGAGTCGGGTATGACGCCAGCCAGTTTATTTATAATCAGTTTTAGAAAGTGCGGGTTGACATGAAGAAAAAAAAGTGGGTCAGATGGGCCGTGTCCGCAGGGATCGTGCTGGGAAGCCTGTATCTGCTTCAGCGGCTGCTGCTTCCCAAATATGCGGCGGACGTGATAGAGGGCGCGCTGATCGCAGAATATTATGATGAGGAGAAGGATCACGATGTGGTCTTTATCGGGGACTGCGAAGTGTATGAAAATTTCTCTCCGCAAGTGCTCTGGGATGAATACGGCATCAACAGCTACATCAGAGGCAGCGCCCAGCAGCTGATCTGGCAGTCCTATTATCTGCTGGAGGACACGCTGCGGTACGAAAAGCCGGATGTGGTGATTTTTAACGTACTGTCCTTAAAATATAACGAGCCTCAGAAGGAAGCCTATAACCGGATGACCCTGGAGGGCATGGAGTGGTCTTTGTCAAAGGTAAACGCCATCCGCGCTTCCATGACGGAGGAGGAAAATTTCCTGGACTATGTCTTTCCGATTCTGCGGTATCATTCCAGGTGGAGCGAGCTTTCCGGGGCGGATCTGGACTATCTTTTCGATACGCCCAAGGTCTCACACAACGGCTATTATATGCGGGTGGATGTAAAGCCTGCGGAAAATGTACCGCCGGGAAGGGTGCTGGGAGATTACGAATTCGGGGAGAACGCCCGGTCTTATCTGGATAAAATGGCGCAGCTTTGCAGGGAAAACGATATTGAGCTGGTTCTGATAAAGGCGCCCAGCCTGTATCCCTACTGGTATGACGAGTGGGAGGAACAGGTAGAGCGGTTTGCGGAGGAAAACGGACTGCGTTATCTGAATTTTCTGGAGCTGGTGGAGGAGACAGACCTTGATTTCAGCACCGATACCTATGACGCCGGCCTGCATCTGAATCTGTCCGGGGCGGAGAAAGTAACCCGGTATCTGGGGCGGTTTTTGAGAGAGCAATGCGGGCTGGAAGACAGGCGGGGCGAGGAACATCTGGCCAGACGCTGGGAGGAAAAGGGAACGGCCTACAGCCGGGACAGAGACGAGCAGTATCGGGCTCTGGAGCTGAAAGCGGGGACAGATCAGCCTGAGAAGCAGGAAGACAGCTGACTTTGAGGAATGCTGTGTGGAAACAGAAGGAACCCGGATGTTACATTCGGATTTTGAATAAAGATGCGTTGAAACGCACAAGGAGGATGCATATGAAAAGATTAAAAATTGCAGTGATCATGACAGCTGCCATGCTTCTGATGGCAGGATGCGGAGACAGTGAGCGGGTGATCTCAGGAGACGAAAATCAGTCTTCCGGCGGAACCGTGACAGGCGAAGGCAGTGCGGCCAGTGCTGCCGCAAAGGGATATACCTTTGTATCTCAGGGAGTGACTGTGGGGATTGACATGGACGCTGCTCCCATTGTGGAGGGGCTGGGAGAGCCGGTTTCCTATTATGAGGCGGCCAGCTGCGCCTTCGAGGGATTGGATAAGATCTTCACCTACAACAGCTTTGTGATAGAGACCTATCCTGACAATGAGAAGGATCTGGTTTCCAGAGTGATTTTGATGGACGACTCTGTTTCTACTCCCGAGGGCGTGACCATCGGTGACACCAGAGCCAGGGTGGAAGAGGTGTACGGGACGGAGGGCGCTGAGGAGAGCGGCAGAGTTGTGTACAGCAAGGACGGGATGAAGCTTTGCTTTATCTTTAACGCAGAGGACGACAGCGTTATTTCCATTGAGTATCAGTCCACGGTGCTGGATTAATAAAAACGGCAGAAAATACAGGTGACAGGAATAATGTGAAAAGGTTTGCATAGAATAATCATGACTATGTAAACCTTTTTCTTTCGGAGGACTCCGGCGGAGTCCCCGGACAAGTTTTGATGGGAGAGTTGATTATATGAAAGCGGAAACGTATCCATTTGTTGTTCGTCCCCTGCCCTATGAATATGACGCGTTGGTTCCCGTGCTGGATGAAGAGACGCTGCATTTTCACCATGACAAGCATTACAAGACCTATGTGGATAATTTGAACAATGCACTGTCGGATTATCCGGAGCTTCAGCGCCTCAGTCTGGAAGAGCTTTTAAGCAGCATGAATTCCCTGCCTGCGCAGGTACAGACACCGATCCGCAATAACGGCGGCGGAGTTTACAACCATGAATTATACTTTGACTCTATGAAAAATCCTGTGGGACAGGAGCCGGACGGGATTCTGGCGGAGGCCATAGAAAGAGATTTCGGCTCTTACAAGCAGTGGAAGGAGCAGATGAAGCAGGCGGCTGTGAGCAAATTCGGTTCCGGCTGGGCCTGGCTGGTGACGGATGAAAACGGTAAGCTTTCCATTGTTCAGACGGCAAATCAGGATGTGCCGGATCTGAAAAAATATACGCCGTTGCTTCTGGTGGACATCTGGGAGCACGCCTATTATCTGCAGTATCAGAACAGGAGAGCCGATTATGTGGAGGGCTGGTTTGACCTGATCAACTGGCGCAAGGCAGGAAAGAGATATGAAGACGCAACAGGGCGGGAGAAGGGATGATTTCTCCTCCGGAGCGGTTGGGAAAAACAGGAGAGGAAAGGCTCCTGTTTTTTTGTAGACTTTTCCAAAAAAACTTGCCTGTTTTTTTGAAATATGGTATTATCAGCACAAAGCATAACAATCTCTGTTTCATATAGTTCATCTAACAATTCGTTGAAAATGTCAGAAAGTCTATGCTTTTAAATTCACATTACAATTTTAAAAGCAGGAGATTTTCGGAAGTGCCTTTCCGGGAAGTGTTGTTTCTGGGAAATGTCTTCTCAGGGGAATACTGTTCCAGGGAAATGTTATCCCATAGAAAAGCCTCCTGTATGCAAAGGAGGAAAGGTTTGGATGGGAATTGTATCGCCAAAATATGACTTCAGTTTTAAACAGCTGATGCAGAATGAGGAGGTGCGGAAGTATTTTATCAGCGATGTGCTGGGAATACCGGCAGCGGAGATCCGCTCCGTGCGGCTGGCAAGTCCGTTTCTGTGGAAGCGGTATTCCGGACAGAAGCAGGGGATTCTGGATGTGCGGGTGGAGCTGAACGATGACCGGATGGTGAACATCGAGCTGCAGATCAATATGCTGGCCTGCTGGGATAAGAGGAGTTTGTTTTATCTGGCAAAGATGTTCACGGAGGAACTGCTGGTGGGAGAGCAGTTCCACCGATTGAAAAAGTGCATCTGTATTAACCTGTTGGATTTCAACCTGGATGAG
>CAJUJU010000035.1:20820-41389 GCA_910586835.1 uncultured Acetatifactor sp. | reverse complement strand
TTCTCAAGAATATGGGGCGGAGAGGATCTGGATGATAACGGAATCGGTGTCCGCCTGAAAAACGAAACCATTGCCACAATTTCTTATAAAGACATTGCGTTCTGAATTCAGATCATAACCACCTGCAACGGGTCTAAAGACCCTTGAAAGCTCACCAGCCGCAGCATCATTTCTCTGCTGAGCCCGAAAGGGCTCTTCTTACTTGCTTTGTTTTACTGGCTCACCCGTAAACGGGTCAAATGACTGCCCCCTCAATTATATGCCCCTTGTCGCCAAGTCAACAATTTCATCAACGGTTGGCTCATGAGGCAGACCAACCAATTCTGGATAATAGATTAAATCGCTCCCGCCCGGATGATTAATTGATTTTTTGAATTTCACCACTAATGCATGATGTTCTTCTTCTGTCAATAACCTTCCGGTCTTTTTATCATGCACGCTCATAATTGTTTCCACTAAATCAACAAGTTCTTCCCGGGATAGTTTCTGTTCCATAATAGTGACCTCCGTTTTTCCATTTTTATTTGTTCCCTGATACAGGGGAACGCCTGAAACTTCCCCATGCAAAATCCGGGAAAGTAGATTCCGCACGAAATCATCCGCCAAAGCTGCCGCTTCTTTCAAATGTGAAAACGTCATATCGTCCACAATCAAATGCCTTCGGCCGATGGAATCCGGTATTCAGTCAGGAAAAGGCGGCTCCTTCTTTTTCATCAGATCTGCCAGTGTCACCTTGTCAATCACGCTGTTCACCGCCTGATACAGCTCCTTCCAGACCCCAAGGGTATCACAGGTGCTGCAGCGTGCACACTCCGGCGCTCCCTCCTCCAGACATGCCACCGGAGCCATGGAGCCCTCCGTCAGACGCAGGATCATACCCACCGTGTATTCCTCCGGGGCCCTGGCAAGACGATACCCTCCCTGCGCTCCCCGGGCACTCTTCACATAACCCGCCCTGTTCAGCACCGCGATGATCTGTTCCAGATATTTCTCCGATATCTCCTGCCTTGCGGCGATCTCCTTAACCTTAATACATGCTCCCCTGTCATTCAGCGCAAGGTCCAGCATGACCCGCACCGCATATCTGCCCTTTGTGGAAATTTTCATAAAACCCCCCGGATCCTGAAGAATTCCGCCTCACTCCTGTGAAAACATCGGCGTGGAAAGATATCTGTCGCCGGAATCGGGAAGCAGCACCACAATGGTCTTTCCCCTGTTTTCCGGCCGCCTTGCCAGCCGCACTGCCGCGTCCAGCGCCGCCCCGGAGGTAATTCCCACCAGAATCCCCTCTCTGCGGGCCAGCAGCCTGCCCATAGCATAGGCATCCTCCACAGTCACACCAATTACTTCGTCATATACCTGCGTATTCAATATGGACGGAACAAATCCCGCGCCGATGCCCTGAAGACCGTGAGCGCCGGGCTGTCCGCCGGAAAGCACAGGCGAATCCGCAGGCTCCACCGCTATCACCTGCACCCCGGGCTTCCGGGACTTCAGATAAACTCCGATTCCGGTGATGGTTCCGCCGGTGCCCACTCCCGCCACAAAAAGATCCACCCTTCCCTCCGTATCCTCCCAGATTTCCGGACCGGTAGAGGCCGCATGTGCCGCCGGATTTGCAGGGTTGTCAAACTGCCCCAGAATCACGGAGCCGGGAATCTCCTTCTGCAGCTCCTCCGCCCTCTCAATGGCTCCCTGCATCCCCTTTTCTCCGTCTGTCAGCACCAGCTCTGCCCCATAAGCGCCGAGAAGCGTTCTTCTCTCCACGCTCATGGTCTCCGGAAGAGTCAGGACAGTGCGGTAGCCTCTGGCGGCTGCCACGCTTGCCAGCCCGATCCCCGTATTGCCGGAGGTGGGCTCAATAATCGCAGCGCCGGGCTTTAAAATCCCCTTTTTTTCCGCATCCTCAATCATGGCCAATGCAACCCTGTCCTTTACGCTCCCCGCCGGATTAAAAAACTCCACCTTTGCCAGAAGGGTCACATCCTCGATTCCGGCCTCCGCGGCAAAATTTTTTATCTCAAGCAAAGGAGTATGACCGATCAACTCCGTGGCGCTTGCATATATTTTTCCCATACTGATGCCCCTTTCCACCCTTTGGCAGGCATAACAAGCCAAAATTTGATATCCCGCTGTTCTGGATTTCCTACTGTTCCGATAGGTTTTATAACCTGCATCTTACGCCGGAATCTTCCGTTTGTCAATCCCGTTTCAAAGGCTCCCCTTTACTTTTCCCAGGTATCGTACTACAATGAGCAGGAAATAACACAATCGGTCTCCTACAGAAAGGCTCTCATCAACTATGGAAAACATCTATGCTGTTCCCTGTATTTACGATAAAATCAACCGGCAAACGGACGGACTGGATATCCGTGTTCCCGGCTCAAAAAGCATCACAAACCGGGCCCTGCTCCTGGCTTCTCTGGCGGAGGGCTCCTCCACGCTGCGGGATGTCCTTTTCTCCGACGACTCCAGGCATTTTCTCAGCTGCATTCAAAGTCTCGGGTTTGAGACGGACGTGAACGAGGCAGAACGGATCATCACTCTGAAAGGGCTGGGCGGAAAGCTCCCCCGGCCCGCGGCAGATCTGTATGTGGGAAGTGCCGGAACCGCCGCAAGATTTCTGTCTGCCTGGCTGGGTCTGTCACAGGGGATCTATCACCTGGACGCCTCCGAGCAGATGCGCAGGCGGCCCATGGCTCCCCTGTTGGAGTCCCTGAAGAAGCTGGGCTGTGAGATCCGATATGACGGAGCGGAAGGACACTTTCCCTTTACCCTCACGGGACACGGCTTTGCCGAAGACCAAATCACTGTAAACATAGACGCCAGCAGCCAGTTTCTCAGCGCTCTGCTCATCTCCTCCTGCCTGTCAGAGCATCCGTTTACCACCCTGCTGGAGGGCTCCCACGGCATGGCTTATGTGGATATGACCGTGAAAATGATGAAACAGTTCGGCGTAACGGCCCGGCCGCTGTATGATCGTGCGGGAAATACGGATAACCATGACTGCCCCGGCTGCGCAGACAGTACCCGCCCCTATGGCTACCTGGTAGCCGCCGGCCAGCGCTATACCGCCCTGGACTATCAGGTTGAGCCGGACATGTCAGCAGCCTGCTACTTCTATGCCATGAGCCCTCTGCTTGGCATCCCCGTGACCGTGCCGAACATCCACCGGAATCCGGATTCCCTCCAGGGAGACACCGCCTTCTTCGGAATTCTGGAGCAGATGGGCTGCACCGTCTCCGACACGGATTACGGAGTCCTTGCAGAACCTCCCGCAGGCGACACCTTTCACGGTGTGACTGCAGATCTGTCCGCCTTCTCCGACCAAGCCATCACGCTGGCAGCCATGGCTCCCTTCGCGGACGGCCCCACCGTCATCACCGGCATCGGGCACATCCGTCATCAGGAGAGCGACCGCATCGCCGCCATCACCGCGGAGCTTCACAAAATGGGGATCCGCTGTGAGAGCACCCGGGACAGCATCACTGTTTACCCGGGTACTCCCCGGCCCTGCACCGTGGAAACCTATGACGACCACCGCATGGCCATGGGCTTCTCTCTCATCGGCCTGCGCAGCCCGGGAATCGCCATTGCCAACCCCGGCTGCTGCCGCAAAACCTTCGAAGGATACTTCGATGTGCTGGAGGAAATCACCGGACGCTATCGGTAACTGCCGCCGTACCGTCTGCCTCAGCCAAAGAGCTCTCTCGCCTTTTTCATCCGCTCCACGATATCCACGCCAAAGGGACATCTGGTCTCACAGCTGCCGCATGCGATACAGTCGGATGCATTTTTCTCCAACGCCTGATAATGAGCTCTGACGGAATCGGGCACAAAGTCCTGCATCACCGCCAGATCATAGAGCTTGTTCACCATGGCGATGTCGATGTCCGCAGGACAGGGCTTGCAGTGATTGCAGTACATACACTTTTTGCCGAAGGCATGCCGGGGCGCGGATGCCAACACGCTGGCATAGTCCTTTTCCTCCTCCGCGGCAGTCTCGTAGCCCACAGCGTCCAGCACATGCTGTACCTCCGAAAAGCCCGCCATGATGCTGGCCACCGCCGGTCTCGTCAACGCGTAATGAATGCACTGAACCGGCGTCAGCGCCACGCCGAAGGGAGACGTCTTTTCATGGAACAGGCGTCCGCCCGCATAGCCCTTCATCACCGTGATTCCCACATCCTGTCCTTCACAGATTCTGTAAAGCTCCGCCCGCTCCGGATCCATTCCCGCCAGGGACGCGTCATACTCCTCCGCAAAGTAGTCGTCCAGGTTTTCCGTGGGCGGCACCAGATCAAAGGCCGGATTGACGGAAAACAGCATCATCTCAATCTCTCCCGAAAGCGCTGCCTTCTTTGCCACCCTGGGATTGTGGGTGCTCAGCCCGATGTGCCGGATCACTCCCTTTTCCTTCAGTTCCCTCACATACGCCAAAAAAGGCCCGCTCACAATCTCGTCCCATTCCTTCTCGGAATCCACATAATGAATCATACCCAGATCTATGTAGTCAGTCTGCAGTCTTGTCAGCAGATCCTCAAAGGCTTCCCGAACCCTGGAAAGCTCCCTCGTCCGCACATACTGCCCGTTCTGCCAGGTGGAGCCGATATGCCCCTGAATATACCACCTCTCACGACTGTCCTTAATGCATTCCCCAATGGCCGTCCTCACGTTGGGCTCGGACATCCAACAGTCCAGAATATTGATTCCCTGCTCCTCACAGGCATTGATAATTGCCCGGCAGCCCTCCAGCTCCATTCGCTCAAGCCACTCGCCGCCCAGGCCGATCTCACTTACCATCAGTTCCGTTTTTCCCAGTCTTCTGTAACGCATTCCTGCTTCCTTTCCTCTGATCCGACGATCAGTACTTTCTGTTTTTCTTTGCCAGCAGATCTATCAGCACATTCCGCTGCAGCCTGTCATAATTTTTTTCGATGAGTTCCGCCAAAATATCCGCCGTCTCCTTCTGAACCTCTGTCTCCTCCATCAGGTCGCTGATGATTTCTTTTCTGGAATAATGTCTGCAGACATAGTACTCCACCAACTTGTCACAGCTTCTCAACGTCTCGTAAAAAACATCCTGATCCTCCACCCCGTACAACTCGTTGGTCTCCTGAAAATCAAATTCCAGACGCGCCACATACTTATCCATCACGTTCTGAAGCAAAATTTCAACCATTTCCGGGTTGTCTTTCTCCAGATTACGCACAAGCTCCCAGGCACGATAATGTCTGAGGGTCTTCTCCGACACCTGAACCAGGGAGTCGTACAACCGGTCGTTTCCCATTGCCCCGCGGATATCCGCCAGCTCCGCCTCCGAATGATTCCTGATCAGTTCCCTGGTCACGCTGATCAAAAAATTGGTTCCTTCCTTTACCTCTTCTCCTTCGATCTCCGAAAGATTCTCCCGCGCATCCCATTCCTGATCCGCCTGTTTCATCTCACCGATTAATTTAATTAGCTCTTCCATCGCTTCTCCTGTTCCACCCCTGCTCACTCGGCCAACACACTTTCTTCCAGCCAGTCTTTCTTCTTGTTTTCTCCGCCGTCCCGCTTATTACGCCTTTGTTCCGCCAGCGCGGAAAAATCAAGTATCTTTTCAACTTCCTTCTTCTTTATTGTTTCCGGAATATCCGGGAACATCTTCGGATTCCGCTCCTTCGGCGTCTCCCACTCAGCCTTCAGAGTCTCCAACTCGGCCTCCAGCGCCTCATAGTACATCCTGTCACCTCTTCGTCCCTCCGGCATTTCCTTCTTGGCGGGCAGGTTTTTCCTGACATACTCCTTTCCCTGCAGCGTCAGTTCGTAGTAGGTGCATTTTTTTGTGCCGTATCGGTACAGGCAGCCCGCCTCCGTCAGGGAAGCCGCCAGCTGCGTCAGATAATTCGCTTTCACCCCCGCAAGCTCCGCCAGATCCTTGTGCTGAATGCCGGGATTGGCATAAACGGCCTCCACAATGTCGCGTATATGCCTTCGTCCATACAAAATCGTCATATTCCGTTCAAAGCTGTCCGCGTTTCCCTGTTCCAAAAGCCACGCCTCGCCTGTCTTATACTGTCCTGCGCCGACCCCCGCCCGATACAGAAAGCGGTAATATACGTCGTCCTTTGTCTCCAGATGCCTTTCCATGGCGCTCTTTAAGTACGCCATCTGCCTTGTGGCCTCCAGCACCTCTTTTGTCTCACGGGCATGGACTCCCTTGATCAACAGCTGCAGGTACTCATGGCTGATCTCGTCAAGTGCTGACGACGCCTCCTGTTCACCGGAAAGCGTCTTCAGATACTGCAGAATCTTCTCATACCTTTCAGCAAATTCCTTCATTCGGTCCATCCTCCTCTCTTATACATTTCTGACATGTCACGATACTTCTCGCCCATAATACAGCTCGCATACCTCCAGACAGTCCCCTGTACAGTCTCTCGCTGTGCATTCCTCCGGACACCCGAAGCACCTGACATGCTCTCCGCTTTTCAGCCGCGCTTTTCCGGTCCGCAGCACCATCCCCATCCGCCTGTCCTCCGGCGCGCTTCCGCGCACCACGGAACAGGCATTTACCCAGACCGCGCAGCAATCCTCCGCCAAAAGCTTCCCAAGCTTCATCTCAAAGTCATGGTAACCTGTAGAGTAAGAAGGTATCAACAATAATGTGGCTTTCAGATCCGCCAGCACCCTGCTGAGATAATCCTCCGTCAAAAAATCCTTGCAGATCAGGATCACGATCCTTCCCACACCCTCTCCGTGTATCAAGTGCACCGTGCGGTCCGGCCGGATATCCTCCAAAACACTTTCCCGCAGCGAAAAGGAATACTGCTTCTCCTGCCTGCACACAACGCCTCCGGTGCCGTCCAGCAGACAGGCCGTATTGGTGTGCCCGCTCCATACCGTGGGGAGAACAATCAGCGCCGGAGGACTCCCTCTGTTCAGCCAGCCGGGATTCTGCAGGTACTCCGATATCCGGTTCTCCATCTCAGTATTTCCCAACATCTCCGGTAATAACAGCACATCGGCCTTTTTCTCCGCCGCCTGATCAATTCTTTTTTTCACATAATCTGCATCCGCATCCGCCTGCCCGGTATACTCTATGGAAAAACGCTGCTCTTCCTGGGTCTCATATTCCGAAATCAGAAAATCATCTTCCTTTTTGAATGGAGAAAAGGCTACCCTCAGCTTTCCCTCCCCCTCTGCCCTGGCAAACAGACTTGCTGACAGGAAGTGATGCTCTATCCGCCATTCCGCCCAATTGCCGTAATCGATCAACAAAAAATTGTGCAGAAAGTTATCAATCCGGTCTCTGTGCTGGCTCCCCCGGTGCTTCCTCTCCCATCGGCACTCGCATCTGGGCAGAAGACCTACCTTATATGTATTCCAGTTAGAATTTAAACATTCTTCTGTGTGTTCCCCCTGTCTGCTCTCAAACTCCCGCCGCAATTGGTTCTGCAGCGCTGCATCCAGCTTCTTCACCAGATACAGCAGTGTCCCCTGATTGTTCTCCCCCTGACATTGTTCATATACCCTCTTCAGATCGGGAAGCAGATCTTCCGGCTTCACAATCTCCGCAGTCCCCTTCGTCTCCCTGTCAAAAAGGGCAGGAATCTTCTGCAGCAAAAATTCCCGCTCTTCGTCTGCCTTTTTCTTTGTACGGCTCTTATAGCGTCTGTAAAAATCCGGATTTGTATTCTTCAGCAGATAGCTGATGATTTCTGCGATCAGATTGTACAGGTCTCTCATCGTAACACCTCGTTTATGTAGGTTAACTATACCATAATCAAATGGGAATTACAACTATTGTTCAGCGATTGTTCAGTTCTGGTCGCAAAAAGAAACTTTCCCTTGACACAGCGGCCCGGAAATGATACAATTTCTCTATCAGGAGTAATCAAAGAACCGTGCGTTCCGCACCTTCGGGCAATGTCTGCCACCTTACTCGGATAAAATGTGGCAGGAGCCTGACTCATATACAGTCTCCCGCCAAATCAGGGAGAAACCAGTGTGAAGAATACCTCCAAGACAGCATAAGACTCTGCCTGAGAAGTATTGCGTTTCACATTTCGATTTCAGCCGCCAGGGGCGGTATGGGGGATTTATATGGGAAAACCGGATATGGTTATGCGCTGCTACCTGTCAAGCAGACAGCGCTTCGCAGATTTATTCAACGGCGTCTTTTTTCAGGGACGGCATGTCATCAAATCATGGGATCTGCAGGAGGCATCCGAGCGCTACAGCGCCCCTGCGGAGGCGGCAACCGAGCGTTTTCGGGATGTGAAAATGTTTCTGAAAAGCGGAGAAATGCTCCGGGTTCTGGCCGTGGAAAATCAACAGCACGTCGATTACACCATGCCCTGCCGCTGTATGCAGTATGACGCACTGGAGTACAGCAAACAGCTGAAAGAACTGAAAAGCCATAACAAGAGCCACGAGCTGCTGAAAACTCCCGCCGAGCGGCTGTGCGGAATCACCCGAAGCGACAGACTTATGCCGGTCTATACCCTGTGCCTGTACCACGGAGAGGAGCCCTGGGACGGCCCCCTTTCCCTGCGGGAGATGATGGATTTCGGCACGGGCAGGGACGGCTTCGGCACTTATTTTTCGGACTACCCACTTCGCCTGTTCTGCGTAAACAGTGCGGAAAGCTTTGACATGTTCCACACCGAGCTCAGGAAGTTGTTCGGCGCCCTGAAATATCGAAGGAACAGGGCTGGACTGCGTCAGTTATTGGAAACAGACAAGCGCTATGAATGCCTGTCCGCGGACACCGCAGAGACAATCAGCGTTCTGCTGAATATTCCAGGGTTACAGGAAAAATGGAGTGAGCTGAAAACCACAGAAAAGGAAGGAGAAGGATACGATATGTGTCAGGCAATTTTAGAAATGCAGGAAGAGTCCTTTGCAGAGGGAAAAAGGGAAGGACTTACTCAAGGAAAAAGGGAAGGGATTGCCCAGGGTAAAAAAAGCGGAAGAATACAGGGGGCCCGGGAAAAGACAAAAGCAATTGTGCGGAATATGCTGAAGCGGGGATTTTCCGATGAAGAAATCTGCGCGCTGGCAGAGTGCACCGTAGAATTTATTGACAGCATTCGCTGATCTTTCCCCTGCTTGATCCATACCGGTTACTCTGTCAAAAAAGGAGCGCAGCAAATGGTAACGCCACATAAGGAAATACTTTGTCAGGATCATCATCGTAATCAATAGAAGGCAATCCAATGGAATCGTAACGGTATTTGTAAGTGTGATAACTTTTGCCTTTGGTTTCTTTTTCGATAATCTCCATTATTTTAGGCATGGCTTACACTCCTTTCTTCCATTGGTTTTCGGCAGCAATCCATCGTTCTGTAAGTTCTTTGTTTTCTACTGTAGCTGTAAACGGTTTTGTCAGGAAAGCTTTTATCGTTTTCAGCACAGTACTGTAATCATCGGTTTTGGTGTCAATCTTACGAACAAAAGCTTTCCATTTCCTTTGCATTGCTCCGTCACTATCAAAACGCATAACCTGTTCAAACTGTTCCACTGTGAAATTGTGCTCGCGGTTCTTAAAGGTTTTTCTAAGTGCTTCGGTTAGTACCTTACCGCCAAAATCGAACTTATTGGCAAGATAATAAATATCATAATAGTCTTTCATGCGACTGGAAAACTCCATCAGACTGAGGATTGCGTCAATTTTTTCAGCAACAGTCGTTTCGGTGGAATAAGTGTTAATTGTCGGTGCAACAAAATCATCAAGTTGAATGGGAATTTTTCTTTTTTCCTGCTTTGGCACAATGACATCGCCAACACCAAAATCAACGTCAAAGGATGTGCGAGTATTTTTAATACGAGGTTCTCAGCATACTTGGACTTTTCCAAACGGCGCAAAAATTCCTCTTGGCAAAAGAGCTGTAAACAGAGTTGTAGCCGTACCCTTAAGTGTAGGCGCCGTCGTATATACCTTCGCATCCGGATCACCGTCCGGAAGTTCTGCCAGGGTATCCGCGTCAGTTTTGTTCCGTTCTCACCATATACACCGATTCCGCATCATCCGGGAAGCAGCCCTCCGCACCGGAATGGAACAGCGTGTCAGCTGCCATTCGCTCCGCAAAACCTTTGGCTATCACGCCTGGCGGCAGGGTATTCAGCCTGCGCTGCTCATGGAACTCTACAATCATTCCTCTTACCGCGTGACCCGGCATTATCTGGGCATAGATCAGGATGACCGGGACCAGGTCTTTCTGAATATCTCGCTTTAAAGCAAACCGGATATGCATTTCGATTTTCGGCTCCGATGTTTCCCCTATACAGCTATTTTTTCCTATGCTATAATACATTCAGGAATCCGGCCTGTGGGCCACTGCCGCGCTTTGCGCGGAAGGATTCCTCGTTGCCATGTCAGTTGAAATCACTCTACGTTCATTCGCCCTGGATTTCCTGCTGACACGAAATAATATGCGAAAGGGTTGAAGAAAAAATGAGCAGAAAAAAAGCAGTCGTCTCCCTGGGGCACAGCGCTCTGGGATATACCACCGAGGCTCAGCGGGACGCCGTAATGATAACCGCAAAGGCCCTTGCTGACCTGGTGGAGGAGGATTACCAGCTGACCATCACGCACAGCAACGGCCCCCAGGTCAGCATGATCCACAAAGCCATGACGGAACTGCGCCGGATATATATTGATTATACGCCTGCGCCCATGTGCGTCTGTTCCGCCATGAGCCAGGGCTATGTGGGCTACGATATCCAGAATGCCCTGCGCAGCGAACTCCTCTCCAGAGGAATCTCCAAAACCGTCAGCACCATCCTGACACAGGTCACTGTAGACCCTTACGACGACGCCTTCTACGAGCCGGACAAGGTGATTGGAAGATATATGTCAAGAGAAGACGCGGAGACGGAAATCAAGAAGGGAAACTATGTGAAAGAATACCCGGAGAAGGGGTTCCGCCGCGTCATTGCAGCTCCCCGTCCGATTGATATTGTAGAGATAGAAGCGATCCGCACTTTAGCGCAGGCCGATCAGATCGTCATCGCCTGCGGCGGAGGCGGCATTCCCGTCATCGAACAACAGCATGTTCTGAAGGGGGCCTCCGCCGTCATCGAAAAGGATGCCATTGCCTCAAAGCTGGCTGCGGAGCTCTCCTGCGAAGAACTGATTATTCTCACAGACGTGGATTATGTATATAAAGACTTCGGCGCCAGGAGCCAGGAACCGCTCCCTGCAATGACCGTGGCCCAGGCCCGGGAACTGGCCGCCCAGGGACAGTTTGAAGCGGGAACCATGCTTCCCAAGATCGACGCCGCAATTCATTTTCTGGAAAAAAGAAGGGACGGAAAAGTCCTGATTACTTCCATGTCAAAAATAAAGGATGCCATAAAGGGCAGAACCGGAACCGTCATCACCGCATGATGACAGTTCCATTCTCTCAGCCCAGACAATATCCAAGAGCCGCCAAAAGCGCTCCTATGATAATACAGAAATCCGAAACATTGAATACAATGCTCCGGAACCATTTCCATTTTACGCCGAAGCTCAGATAATCCACTACATACTTTCGCTTCAGCCTGTCATAGGTATTGCTGAAAGCGCCTCCCAGGAGAAGTGCAAGCCCCAGCCGCAGGAGACGGTTTCCCCTCCTGCCCAGGCTGAAAAGAAATACGGGAACCAGCGCCGCTGTCAGAAGCAGTGATACTGCTGCCACAACAGGGCGCTTTTTTTCTCCCGTATTTAAGATGGCGCCCCTGTTGTGGTGCCTGCGCAGCAGCAGCCTGCCTCCCAGAAGCGCTCTCTCCTTCTTGTTTCCCCGCACGGAAAGACCCTTTTCCACCCGGTTCTTCAGCCACAGATCCCCGAAAAAGATGATGGGAACGATCAACACACAGATGATTTCCATAAAACCGCCTTCACAGCCTCCTTCCAGGCCAGACGCCTGGCCTCCCTCCCGGAAGACATGGGGCCTGCCTCGTATTCCCGCCAGGAAATATTCTCAAAGACTCTATCCCTGTCATACACTCCTGCCGTGATTCCTGCCAGATATGCCGCTCCCAGGGCGGACAGCTCCTCCATCCCCGGAACAAAGATCTTCGCTCCCGTCATATCCCCCGTAAACTGCATCAGATACTGATTTTTTGTGGGCCCGCCGTCCGCCCGCAGCACCGGAATCTCCCGGCCGAAATCCAGCCGCATTGCCTCGTACACATCCGCAATCTGATGAGCGATGCTCTCCACTGCCGCCTTCACAAGTTCCGCCTTCCCCGTAGTACGGCTCATACCCAAAATCGCCGCCTTCACATTGTTCTCCCAGTAAGGAGCAGACAGCCCGGTGAAGGCCGGAACCACCACCGTGGTATCCTGAACATTTGCCTTCTCGCACAAACCATTCACTTCATCCACCGACCGGATCAGCTCCAGGTCATCCTTCAGCCAGCTGATTACCGCTCCCGTGTAATTGATGTTTCCCTCCAGCACATAGCTGGGGACTCCGTCAATGCTCCAGGCCAGAGAAGCCGCCAGGCCATGGCTGCTCATCACCCTCTGTCCTCCTGTGTTCAGCATCATGGACGAGCCTGTGCCATAGGTAGTTTTCATCATTCCGGCCTCATGACAGCGCTGCCCGTACAGAGCCCCATGAGAATCCCCCATGACACACCGGATGGGCACCTTGCAGCCAAGCACGCCCTCCATATCAGTTTCTCCGAAATTACCGTTGCTGTCAATGATTTTCGGCAAAGTATCCACGGGGATTCCAAAAATACCACAGATTGTTTCGCTCCACCTCCTCTGCTCCAGTTCCATGAGCTGTGTCCGGGAGGCATTGGATGCATCTGTGGCAAATACCCGCCCGCCGGTGAGACGATATACCAGATAACTGTCAACCGTTCCCAGGTGCAGCTCTCCCGGAGGCACATCCCGGCAGGTGTTTTCCAGAAGCCAGCGCATCTTCGCCGCCGGAAAAAAGGGAGAAAGGGGAATTCCCGTGCAGCTTCGTATTTTTTCTGCATCCGCCGGGTTTCTTCCGATTTTTTCCACAATTCCCGCCGCCCGGCCGCACTGCCACACGATGGCCGGACAGATGGGCTTTCCCGCATTGTCCCAGGCCGCCGTTGTCTCCCGCTGATTGCTGATTCCCAGAGCTGCGATATCCTTCCCCGCTATCCCGGCCTTCTCCAGAAGTTCCCGCACCCCTGCAATCACATTGCCATATATCTCTTCCATGTCATGGGACACCCAACCTCTGTCATTGACAAGCTGCCTGTGCGCCCGGTACGTCCGCGCAGCCACGGCTCCCGTCCCGTCAAAGAGAAGAAGCTTTGTTCCCTGCGTGCTCTGGTCGATTCCCAGCACATATCCTGCCGCCATATCTATCCCCCTTCGCCCGCCTCCGGGCGCCTGTCTATCCACAACTGAAATCCGATTTCCGCTTTTTCCTGTTTTGCCGGATCTTGCCGCATATCTTATCCGAAGTTTACTTCCCTTCCAACACCTGCAGGTTCTCCAGCACCGTCCCGGCAATCCCTTCCGCATTCAGGCCGTAATAGTCAAACACAGCCTGCGATTTTCCGGTGATCACCGGCGCGTCCGGCAGCGCCAGATTGATCACCTTCCGGGGGCATTCCCTGCCCACAACCTGGCTGACCATAGATCCCAGACCGCCAAAAGGCGCGTGTTCCTCCGCCGTCACCACAAGAACAGATCTGCCCGCCGCTTCCGTCACCGCCCTGCAATCCAGAGGCTTCACACAGCACATGTCAAGGACAACGGTGTGTACACCTCTTTCCGCCAGAAGCTGCCCTGCCGCAATGGCGGGCCGGCTCATTTCCCCACAGGCCACAAGCGTCACCTGTTTTTCCGGCAGACTGTTCCAGTCCACCCGGGAAGACACCGCAGCCCCGGCAATATCTCCGTCTAAAATCACCACGGCTTCATTCAGGGCAAATCGAAACTCCTCCCCGTAAATATCCTCCACCGGATTACGTCCCACCCGGATATAGGCAGGCTTTTGATCCTCCAGCAGCTCTTCCACCAGTGCCGCCGTCTGAAAACGGTCGCTAGGCAGATAGACCCGCATATTGGGAATCGCTGACATGGCCGCAATGTCCTGTGCCGAGTGATGGCTCATGCCAAGCTCCCCGTAGCTGATGCCTCCGCTGATTCCCACCAGCGTCACATTTGTGTCGGAGTAAGCCACGTCCACCTTGGCCTGTTCATAGCTTCTGGTGGAGAGAAAGCTGGCCGGTGAAAAGCAGAATACCTTTTTTCCGCACTTTGCCAACCCGGCAGAAATACTCACCAGATTCTGCTCCGCAATGCCCACCTCCACGGCCTGCCCGGGAAATGTGTCAAAATAGGGAGCCATGGAGGCAGAGCCTCTGGAATCGCTGCAAAGCACCACAATATCCTTGTCCCCCGCGGCTTTTTTCATCAGTACGTCGCAAATTGCCTTTCTGTTCGGTATCTTATTCATGTAATGCAGCCTCCCTTCCGGCGGCAAGCCTTGCCCGAATCACATCATACTCCTCTCTCGTGGGAACATGATGATGCCATGCAGCTTTGTTTTCCATAAGCTCCCCGCCGCCGAAGCCCTTAACGGTTCTGGCGATAATGCAGGTGGGTCTGTCTGCCGTCCGCTGCGCCTGGTCAAGGGCGCGGTTCAGTTCCCCATAGTCATGTCCGTCTGCCCAAACCACATGCCAGCCAAAGCTTTTCACACGCGCCTCCAGATCCTCATGACTCATCACCTGCTCCGTGGAGCCGGAAATCTGCAGGCCGTTCCGGTCGATCACCGCGCAGAGATTGCCAAGCTTATAATGACCTCCCGCCATAAAGCCCTCCCACACGGAGCCCTCCGCCAGCTCGCCGTCCCCCATAACCGTATACACTCTGTTTTTCCGGCCGTCCATGCGGCCTGCCAGGGCAATCCCCACACATACCGGCAGCCCATGCCCCAGAGAACCGGAATTCATCTCGATACCCGGCAGCTTGTTGTTGGGATGACCGATAAATTTGGAGCCAAACGCGGAAAATTCATTGATGACCTGCTCCGTGGGAAAAAAGCCCTTGTCTGCCAGTACCGCATAATAGCTTTCCACAGAATGCCCCTTGCTCATGACAAAATAATCC
Source organism: uncultured Acetatifactor sp. (assembly GCA_910586835.1). Taxonomy (GTDB): domain Bacteria; phylum Bacillota; class Clostridia; order Lachnospirales; family Lachnospiraceae; genus Acetatifactor. Next base: position 26,301 of record CAJUJU010000035.1, on the reverse strand, counting down.
CGGTCAGGATCCTCCCGGTTTTCCGGGCTGATATTCATTCTGTCATACAAAGCAACCAGAATATCCATTACACTGAAGTCTCCGCCGATATGTCCTCCGCCGGACTTCATGATCATATCCAACACCACCTGCCGCAGTTCATATGCCTTTACCTTCAATTCATTCATGTCTGTTCCCCTTTGCTTTTCACACCTCATAGCCGCCGATATAAGCGCGTACCTCTTCCTCATTGTCATCATACAGATCGGGAGCAATGCCGATGTATTTGCAGGCTTCGTAAAGCACCGGAACCACATTTTTATGAATACCCACACAATGATGAATATAGGGGCCTTCCACAATCTTTGCCTCCAACCGCTTCCAGTTTTTCACCTCCACCCAAACATAGGTGCCTTTTGTGTACGGGCCGTCCACGCCCTTTGCGTTACCAAGCAGCAGAGAGTATTCCCCGTTGTCCCCGTCAAAGCGGCAGAGGGTCATCTCACCGTGCTTTGCCTCCGCCTCCACTGCGCCCGGGTGATCAAAGGCCAGAGGATAGCCGATGGTGGGCCGGCAGCCCGCGCAGGAAATGGGCCAGGGACCGCAGTGCTGCAGCAGCTCTCCGTTTTCATTATCCGGATGCCTCACGGTCCAGTCCGCAAAAAAGCTTCTGGCCTCATCCATTCCCGCAGCCTCGCACAGAACCGCCGTAATCGCCCCGTGAATATCCGTCTCACACACCACCGGAAAGCCTTCCTCATTCAACAGAGCGTTTGCGGCGCAGGGCATGATGCCGATCTCCCCCTGCAGGGCGTTCCAGCACTGGATGGCCGCCGCATTGCAGCCGTATTCGTCGGCAAGTCTGCGAATGGCCACCTTCAGAGCGGCTACATTTTCCAGCTCCGCATCCTGAATGGCTATGTTGAAATGCTCACGGCAATACCGGACTACCGAGGCCACCTCTGTCCCTTCCTCCTTGACGGACTTCATTCGGGAAGTCAGCTCCGGCAGCGGAACAGGCGCAAGCTGAATATTAAATTTTTCCAGAAGCTCTCCTTCGTTGCACATGGTAGACCAGAAGTCGAAGGGGCGGGGGCCGATCTGCAGGATTCTGGTTTTGCGGAAGGCTTTCACCACATTACACACCGCTGCGAAATTCTTAATACCCCTCTCAAATTCCGGATCCTCCAGGTTACAGTTGGTCAGATATGTAAAAGGCACGCGAAATCTCCTGAGTACCTTACCCGTGGCAAACAGCCCGCACTGACTGTCCCTGAGGCGAATGCCGTTCTCGTCCGGCCGCTCGTCCCTGGGGCCCCAGAGAAGCACAGGCACATTCATCTCCTTTGCCAGCCTGGCCACCTCGTACTCCGTGCCGAAATTTCCGTGTGGAAAGAACAGGCCGTCCACCTCCGCAGCCCTGAATTTTTCCGCTATCCTGATCCGGTCATTGTCGTCATGAAGCAATCCGTCCTCCGCAATATCGTCAATATCCACGAATTCCACCCCGATCTGCCTCAGCCTTGCCCTGGTCAGATTTGCATACTCCACCGCCGCCGGCGCGGAGAAAATACTTCTTCTGGTGGGCGCAAGACCCAGTTTAATGTTTGCCATGTTCTTTCCCTCCCTGTTCTTTTTGTTGCCTGCGTTTGCCTGCATTTGTTTTGTTTCCATTTGCTTTGCCCGCATTTCTTTGTCTGCGTTTACTTCGCCTGCTTCTGTTTTCTTTTTCTCTGTTTTCTGCTTTTGATAAAGTAATTATAAAATTTATTCATCTTAATATCAGCAATATGTTCAGTATAATTTACTTAATTTTCTACTTAATTCTTGTCAAAAGAGATTTGGCATGGCATACTGTATGTGAGGATTTGAGTGCGCGCAGACGGGAGCAAATAAAAACGGGAGCAAATAGAAAAATGGGGATTACTGCAAAAGAATTGGCAAAAAAGATGGGGCTTTCTCAGGCCGCTGTCTCCATGGCGCTGAACGGCAAGCCAGGGGTCAGCACCGAGACACGCATGCAGGTCATGGAAGCCGCCGAAAAGTACGGTTACGATTTTACAAGAATTTCAAAAAAAGCACAGGATACTGGCTCCATCTGTTTTGCCCTGTACCGCAAGCATGGAGCCATTGTGGCGGATACTCCCTTTTTTTCCGAACTTTCCGAGGGAATTCGGACAAAATGCAGAGAAGAAGGCTATAAGCTGCGCATCGTTTATCTGTACGGAGACGAAACGTTGGCAAAACAGATAGAGGATATTCAATATTCTGACTGTGTGGGGCTGATCCTCCTGGGCACGGAAATGCTTCCGGAGGACTTTGCCCCCTTCGACTGCCTTCCTCTTCCTGTGGTGCTTTTAGATGTGTATTTTGACCATATCAAAAGAGACTGTGTGCTCATCAACAATGTGCAGGGCGCTTATCAGGCTACGGACTATCTGATTACCCGCACCCGGAAACAGCCCGGCTACCTGCGCTCCGCCTACCGCATCAGCAACTTTGAGGAGCGGGCGGACGGATTTTACAAGGCTGTGCGGGCCCACGGAATGTCCGCCTCCAAATCCGTCACCCACTCCCTGACGCCCTCCATCGACGGAGCTTTTGCGGACATGCTGGAAATAATAGAAAAAAAAGAGGATCTGGCTCCCTGTTATTTTGCCGACAATGATCTGATCGCCATCGGAGCCATGAAAGCCCTCCAGAGATCCGGCTGCCGCATCCCGGAGGACATCGCGCTGATCGGATTTGACAATCTGCCCATGAGCAGCTACATCGAGCCCGGCCTGTGCACCGTCAACGTGCCAAAACAATACATGGGTGAGATGGCTGCCGCCCGACTCATAGAATTGCTCCACGCCAGGCAGTTTGTCCCGGTGAAGTTGGAGGTGAGCACCAATCTGGTGAAACGGCGGTCGCTTTGAAGAACAAGGCCCCCCTGTGTCTTTGTCCCAATCGGCACCCCCTTTGGGAATTGTGTACTAAGGCGCAGGAAAAATGCGCCTTGATGTAGAGAGAACCGAAAGAAGTATGCAGGCACAAAGCAGGAAACGCCCGGTCGTTCCAACCAGGCGCTTTCTGCTTTTCATTTCTATTCTCATCCGTTCCTATTCATACATCACCGTACAAACAGTGTGGGCCTCCACAAGCAGAGACACGCCCTCTCCGTCCTCTGTCAGACAGACCGGAATCGCCTTCTCCGTGGGATTCAGCAGCACTGTCACACGGCTTTTGTCAGGATTGACAAAGGCTACTGTCTCCAGTCCCGATGTGTAGCAGCTTGCCGGAATCCGCCTTGCGCCGGGCTTCACATACCTGCTGAACTGCCCAATGTAATAGTAGGACAGCCGCTTCTCGATACCGCCGTTTCCGTCGCACATCACCGGGGCGGCACAGTAATTCCCCACATGATTGGGCCCGCCCTGCACGTTCAGCAAAAGATTCCAGTCAAAGTACGCCTCCATGCCTGTCTTCAGGTTTCCAAGGATATCGTGGGCGTACATTTCCGCTTTCTGTACCTCCCCGGAATCGGCAAACCGGGAGTACTCCACGCAGCCCTCCGTGAAAAAGATTCTCTGCTCCGGATATGCCTTTTTCACCGCCTGCACAGCCTCAAAATGATCTCCCGTATACCAGTGCATGGCTATCCCGCTGACGGCCTCCCTGCACCCGGGCACCTGGAAGCTGCCCTTTGCCCTGTGGTACATGTTTTCCTTATTGTGATCCCAGATAAAGATCTGGATATCCCTGTAGCGCGACACGATTTTTAAGAAATGCGGACAGAATAAATGAGAAAAACGAGGCCGGGAAAATCACTCCCCAGCCTCGTTCTTTTTAGCCTCAATCAAGGCGCTGTCCCGCTGTAGATAGAACCATCCTTCGACCCACTCGGATTCGCTATATTCGCCAAAAATGGCCCGCTTCAGCTGGTAGCTGTCACAATGGGATAGCAGGCCCATATAGGAGCTGACGGTCTTCTGCGCCCGCTCCAGCGTGATCTCGCCAGTAGCGTAAAGATGCTGGATGCGCTTGAGGTTGCGCTTCATGCGGAGGGCCGTCGCCTTTTTCAATTTGATATGGTCGGGGAATACACGGTACTGGCAGAAGTCGATGCCCCTGGAGATAGGCTCTATAAAACACTTTTTTGGATTCAGCTCCAGCTTGAGCCTTTCCTGCATAAAGCGCTCTATCTTTTCTTTCCACTCATGGAGCTGGGCCTTGCTGTCCGATAGGATGACGATGTCGTCCATATAGCGCACATAGTAGTGAATCCGCAGCTCCCTCTTTGCGTAGTGGTCAACTTCATTCTGATTGACATTAGCGAGCATTTGGTTTAAGAGGCTCCCCACCGCCAGCCCACGATCTGCCAGCATTTCATCCGGGGAAACATCTTTGACCCCTTTGCCGGGAGGGAAACCGAATTTTTCGCCCGGGGCATTCACAAACAAGTCCATGAGCCACATGATCCAAGGGTCGTAGTTGCACTTTTTCCCAATCAGATTGAGAGAAACCTGGTGGTCGATTCTGTAAAAGAATTTGCTGGTGTCCAGCTTCATCACATAGTGCCTGGAGAGGGGACGGCCCTTTTCATCTCTCGCCGCCCGTTGGTCTTTCCGGCCTGCCTGCTGCATGAAGTAAAACAAGCGCTGTGCTGCAGCGTCCGATCCACGGCCTTTGATGCAGGCATAGGAGTCTTCTATGTACCCCCGCACAAATTCCGGGTTTATCACCTGGTAAACTGCCCATTGTACCACGCGGTGGATAAACGCCTGCCACATGATGAGCCGGTCTACCGGATCATGGATGACCTTTTTCTTGTACGGCCCCGGCACATAGGTCTGATCTCTCAGCGCCTTCTGGAGATCATGCAGATTGTCCTCCAGGTTGGCCGAAAACTCTAAGACCTCATTCCGAAAGCGTTTATTGCGCCGGGCGTGGAAATAGGCATCCCGGAGGTTTCCAAAATCGGTGACTCTTTCCTTGATATTTTTGATTGATCTCATAAATGCTCCAAAAGTTCATGTGTTACGGCTCTCACCGGGTCTTTGCCCGGCTACTGGCGGTATCCATGAGGTTTCTGTTTTTTGCCAGCCATTCAGACCGGCAGGGAGGCAAGTCCCTTTTGTCTCTCTGTTCTGACCCTTGGCCCGTAAGCCCTGGGCATCTGACAACGAGAGAAAAGCGGCGCGGAAACCAATGTCAGCGTTCGAGTTCGCGCGCGGTTCATTGAGGTTGAGCGCGAACACGCCCGCCCTGGCCTGGTTGTCCCAATAGGAGCCGCCGCGCAAAGGAAGCATAGACCTGTCCCCCATAAGTATTTAATTTTTCATGCGGCGCGGCTCTCGCCGGGTCTTTGCCCGGCTACTGGCGGCGTTCATGAGGGCTTTGTTTTTTGCCGACCATTCAGACCGGCAGGGAGGCAAGTCCCTTTTGTCTCTCTGCTCTGACCCTTGGCCCGTAAGCCCTGGGCATCTGGCGGCGAGAGAAAAGCGGCGCGGAAACCAA
>CAJUJU010000035.1:0-20720 GCA_910586835.1 uncultured Acetatifactor sp. | reverse complement strand
GAGAGAAAAGCGGCGCGGAAACCAATGTTCCCATTGCTGTTCGCGCGCGGGTTGTTCAGATTCAGCGCGAACACGCCCGCCCTGGCAGCGTTAGCCCAGTCGCCGCCGCGCAAAGGAAGCGTTGGCTCGCCCCCCGTTTTTCTCATTTTCGTTGTCGCTTTTGGCACTTATAGCATAGTGGCCTGCCAAAATGCTCTACTGAATACTTGTGTGCTTTTGCCGGGATTTCCTCCCCGCAGTCTGCACAGTGGAATTGTTCTGCATTTTCCTTTTGCGGCTCCAGGGCTTCCCGTTGGGAGCGTATCCAGCCCCCGACCATCTTTCCGATCGCTACCAGCTTTTTTGACCAGACCTCATACTTTTTCAAGGGGAGATATTGAAGATCGGCTGCAAGCCGGACATAAACCTTCAGCGCGGCAATCTCCACATCCAGCTCCTGCAGGGTGGTTTTCTTGGTGTACTTCTTATTTGCGGTAATGACCAGCCGAATGATCTTGTCCATGCAGTGCTTCATATCTTGCGCCAGGCTGAATTTTTGGGATTTGGGAAACTGTTCAAGAGCAGGGTATGCGTAGAGCATCATGTCATAAACCCGCTGCTGTACTTGGAGCTTCTGTTTGGAGGGTTTTTCTTCATCCTCGCCGGTTGACTCCTCCAGAACATCCTGCTGCTCCTGGTCTTCCATACTTTCCCCCCTTTCTCAAAACTTCGCCTTATTATATCATATCCGGGAATTGAAAACTACCCAAAAATCAAAAAATCGCGACCCTCCGGGGCAAAGCCCCGGAGGGAAACCGACGCTATCGCGTCGGAAACCAGAACACAAAAGGCAGATTACAGATTTACAAAAGCGGCGCGGAAACCAACGCTCCCACCGCTGCTCGCGCGCGGGTCGTTCAGAGACAGCGCGAACACGCCCGCCCTGGCAGCGTCAGCCCAGTCGCCGCCGCGCAAAGGAAGCCGCTCTCCGTAGTTCCGACACCAGAAATGATCGCCGCCAAGCCCCGTTGATGGGGGAGCGATTCCCAGCAGTTTCAGCAGCATCGGAATGGTCACGCCGCTTTTAGCCGCCAAACTCTCGAAGCTCTGATTCTGTTCGCCGAAATAATCATTCACATCTCCTCCTGTGTACATGGGGTTCGTTCGGGTCGTGCTGATAACCGTCGTCCCACTGACTTTATGACCTGTTTGAGTTGCATCACCGGCGACAGAGTTGTCAAACTTCAAGGTGCCTGCCGTCCCTGGCGCGACCAGCGTGCCGTCCTGGAGGATCGCTTTCCACTGCGTGCTGGTTGCACTCTGGTCGAGGTGTTTGCCCGCATTGTTATGGGGGATGATCTGGATTTCCCCATTCAGCACCCGGAAACCGCCAGCCCACTCCCAGACATTACCATTGAGGTCACAGATCCCCGCGTCGCTGCCGTCGTGATTCCAGGATACCGGCCCGCTGCCGGTGGCTGTCCGGCTCTCCCCGGTGATCCTGCCGCGCTCATGGGCTGCGGAATGGTCGGCACCGTAGTTATTGTTGCCTCTCGGCATAAAGCCGTTTTTGAGGCACCACAGCGCAATCCCCGCATACTCGGCGTTCGTCATGAGGTGCCAGCCCACGCCTTTTGCCTCGCTGCACGCCTTGGCCTGGTCAAAGTCAATATACACCTTCGGGTCTTTGAAGGGCAGGCTATACGCCCGGTCGTGCATCACGATATTCTGGTACTTGGAGATGAAGACCTCCGGCAGCTCCAGATCGTCAACCACAAACATCGGGTGCGGCGCATTCGGTGCGCCCTCCAGCACGCTCAGGCTGGTAAACTTCGGGATGCGTACCATGATAGACGGAAAGCTCTCCCCGCCGGTACCCAGGTCGTCATCGAAAAGCACTGTATTTTTCCCCCCGGAAAGGGCCTCCACCGCCAGCTTCAGATCGTCAAAGTTACTCATCGTCTTCTCCTCCCTCGTCGTTCATATTGTCAGCCTCTGCGGGACGGCCCCACAGGGTGATGGTCACATTGTTCATGCTGAAAGGCTGGGCGACCTTCTTCATACGCGGCGACCCGTTCTCGTCCAGCTCCCCGCTGTCCACCAGCTCATACTCCCGGCCCGGGATGTCGATCTGAACCGCATACCGGTCGCTGACCCCAAAGGTCAGAAAGCCCCGGGCATTCAGCCCGATGTCGATGTGTACCGGGTCGTCCCTCTCGTACTTGCTGAGATTCAGAACCATCTCATCATCGCCGAGATACACCTTTGTTCCGCTGACGCGCAGATCGACCTTGACGCCGCCCGTCTTTTCTACCATTGTTGCTGCCATTATTTCCGCACTCCTTTCTTCACTGCCTCATGGCATTTTTCCGCGATCAGCTCCGCCTGCTCCCGGGCCTCCCGGCCTGCCGTCCTCGGATCATGGCCGAAGTCCCTCAGTATCTGGCCCTGCCGTTCCCGGCGCTCATCGCTCCTGATAATAACCGCTGCCGCCATTACAACATCCCTCCCTGCACATAGTAACGGAGCGTGACATTCTCCGCGCTTCCGGTATAACGGATTTTGAACCCGTTGAGCGCCTTGTCGTAGACTTCGATGTCCCCGACCAGGCCGTCCGCACTGACCACTTCGACCCACACTTGATAGGCCAGCGTATCCCTCTCATGATCCAGTGCGACGGTCTGTTCACTGCTGTTGAAAGGATAGGCCAGATTGTTGGTCAAACTGATTTCCTTGATCTCGCCCTCCAGTTCGGCCAGGGCGCGCTGGTGCTGCATGATGTGCTGCAGCAGATAGGCCCCCAGGATGTTCCCAGCCAGGATGCCGGTTTCCATGTTGTAAAACTGCTTCCGGCTCAGTGGCGTCCCTTCCTGGATCAGCTCACCGCTTTCCTCATCGTAAATGTCGTCCTTCCAGGGCGTCGGATTGTAGATGTTCATTTAGCTCTCACCTCCTGTTGTTATGGGCGCATCCGGGTCTTCCACCTCAACGAAGGTGTAGGCGAACACCGAATAGATGCCCTTGGTGCGCGGCTTGGTAAAAGTCCGGGCCGCGATTGCGATAATGTCCCCGTCCTTGTCAACCAGGGAAATGTCCTTCACTTCCCCGATAACGCTGTCGTCCAGGTAGACATATATCTTGATCTTGTTTCCCTCCACATCCGCCTTGAAGATGGAGACCTTCTTCTTTACCCCGCCCTCAAGGAAGGTTGCATAGGCGAGGGAATCCTTCAGCCGCAAAAGCTGCTTGTTGATGCCCACCGGCGTCAATGTCTTCATAGTCTGTCACTCCTTTCTCTGGCCCGCCCGCCGCTGCCCGCTGCGCGGATAACCGACAAGCCCGACCGTTAATTCCTGCGCCTCCAGCAGCCCGGCAGACCCGGCCCTGCCATTGTCCTGGCCTTGGGCCAGCCTGGTCGTGCCACTGAGGATATAGGCAAATTCCCCGGCCCCCAGCTCCACCTCCTCATGTAGTGATGATGCTGCGCCTCTGCCGTTGTCTATCCCTTGGGAGAGCCGCATCGCGCCGCTGAGGATATAGGGGAAACGCCCCTCCCGATAGGCCCTGCGAAGCTCTGAGAGGCTTGCAAGCATCCTGCCGCCTATGACATCCCCCTTGATATAAGGCGGCTCCTGCGCCCGCAGCGTGCCGCACAGCGCATAATGGAAGCCCCGGTCGTCGTAGCGGATGGAAAGGACAGCCCGGCTCCCCAGCAGATAACCCACATGGTTGTTTTTGTAGGGATACTGCCCGCACTTCCACCGCCCGCAGATTGGGAAGATATAAAAGCCCGACCTGTACCGCTCCCGGATTTCGACGATGTTGCGCTCCTCGATGCCGTAGAAAGGCTTGGAGCTGGCTTCCTTGACCTTCATCACCTCACCGTCAATGACCGCGATGTCGTTGACGCCGGAGGGATATTTGCCGCCCAGGAAGATGATAAACTCGGCCCAGCGTTCCGGGTCGTGGAGGGCCATACGCTCAATATAGCTATGTTCATATCCCAGCGCCGCCAGCGCCAGGAGGATGCCCTGCTCCGTCCCGGCCTTCTCCGCGATCAGTGCCTTCATGGAAAGCCGCGTCCGATACCCCTCGACCGTCTCCCCTTTCAGCCTGGCCATGTCCCGGTCTTTGCCGTGTTCGGCCAGCATGATCTCGCTGGCGCTGGCCACCATGCTTTCCTCCCGTACACGGAAGATGTCCTCTTTCGTATCGTCGAACAGCTGCCCGATGACCCGGAAAAAGATGTAAAACTGATTCGCTGCCTGCTTGATCTTCTTGAGGGGTGTGAAAAGCAAGCTATACATATAGTCGCTAAACTTCTCAAACACCTCAGACCCTCCTCGCCGTGACCGTCACCTTGCCCAAAACGATCACCTTGTCGCTATCCAGCAGCACATCCTCCTCCGGCTCTGTGACCTTGACATTGCGGATGTCCGGCAGCTTATCCTTCAGCTCGAAGATTATGTCGGCATGGGTCAATTCGTTGAGGCTGCGCCCCTTGCTGATCTGCAGCAGCTCCGCGATGACCGACGCCGCCCGTTCCTCGATGCCGCTGGAGTCTATCATCTCGGATACTGTGACATTCACCGAAACATCCTGCTCGACGGTGGTGGAGCTTTTTACCAGGAGGTCGTCATAGGGGCCTCGGATACTCTCCGCTGCTTTCTTTACATCTGCCAGCAGCCCCTCCGTCGCCTCGCCAGCGGTGCCGGTCACGATGATGTCAACCGTCCCCTGGCCCCGGGGATGAAGGTCGTGGACATTGACGAACAGAACCCCGGGTACGCCTTCACAGACATTCTTGTACTTGTCCCGGATCGGCAGGGTAGACAGCTCTGCCCAGGAGCCGAGCGTCCTCGCCCGGAGGCTCTCATAGTCCTCAATGTCGGCCCCCTCCCGAATGATCCAGCCGGAGAGGTTTTCGATCTTGTCGATGCCCTCGATGTGCGTTAGGCTCTTGGTGATCTGGCCGGGCGGCACATTGTACCGCGCCCCGTCCTTTTCCGCCTCGACCACCACCACGCCGGAAAGCGCGCCCTGCTGCAGAACGGTATTTTCCAGTGCGAAGTAGCGCAGCTCCTCGCCGTTGATGTCCCGGATGGTCTTAAAGATGTGGCCTTTGGGTATCTTGACCGCATCCCCGCTGGCCTCCCGGCTGATGGTCACATAGCCTCGGGTCTTTACGGCCTCCTTGCGCTTCTTGGAAAAGTCCGCTGCCTTCAGCTCCATCCAGACGCCGTCCGCATGGCTAACAAACATATTGTTCAGCACATCGCGCAGCAGCCCGACCAGCTCGATCCGTATCTGCAGGGCAATCATCAAGAGGTGATAGAAGATGCCCCCGGAGCTGAAATTCGTGATCACAAAGCCCTCCTTTTCCAGCTCGGCGATCTTTTCTTCCTTCAGCTCCTCCAGCTCCGGGATGGGAAGGATTTCGTCCAGTACCTTTTTATCAATCAATCAGCTTCACCTCCACTTTCACGCGGTCAAGGGATACCGCTATCTGCTGTTCTTCGTCGCTCCCCGAAAATTGGAAGCGCACAAGTATCTGCAGGATGTCTTCGCGGAACAGAAATTCGGTGGCCACTGTATCCGCCTTGACCTCTGACCGCCGCCGCAGCTTCTCTTTGATCCGCTCCCCGATTTCCAGCCGGGTCATCTCATCGTCCTCTGCCTGGATAAACTCCAGCAGGCCCCAGCCCCATTCCTCATCATAGAACAGCTCCCCGGGCTGGGTGATCGCCTCCAGCCGGATGTCCTGCAGAAAGCAGTCCACGCCGGAGCAGGCGGGAGCGTCGCCGGTGCTGGCCTGGGTGAGCTGCCAGTCATCGTCCAGCCGGATGTCGGTGTCGTTTATGCCTGCCATTATCCCACCTCCCCGATGATGAAGGGGGACAGCTCCCCATAAAGCAGGGCCACCGCTGCGATACCCCCGGCTTTGATTTGGATTTTCGATCTGACTCCCGGGATCTCGGGATAGCGGGAATCCGGGTCGCCGTCCTTGGTCAGAATCTTCAGATTGTACTCGAACCACTTCCCGGTGATCTTTGCCTCAAAGGTGCTGCCGCTGTCCTTGTTCTCCACCGTCAGCTCGTCGTATTCATACTCGTCGGCCAGTGGGGTGGCTTTTGTGACCTGCGCCTTCATAATGGCGGGGAGCTGCACCTGCGGGTATTCCTCGGAAAGTTTTTTGTCGATGATGTCCTGCACCATCTTCTCAATCGGCCCCATACAAGCCCCCCTTTCTCTTAGTCAAAAGCTGATGTAAGTGCGGATGAAGCCCGTCTCGTTCGTGCGGAAAACCACCTTCTTGACCTCAAACTCCCCCGACACCTTGGGATGCGTGACGCTGATTCTATGGGAGTGCTTCACAAAGGGGGCCGAGACCGTTTCCAGCTCCCAGAGGCCCAGGGGCTTATCCAGGGAAATGATGTTGACCCCGTACTCGAAGCTGTAGGTCTTTTCCTGCTCCGGCTTTTCGCCCCAATAAAAGATGCCTCCCGAAAAGAAAAACCTGTTCTTGATGCCCCAGATCGTGCCGATCTCCTTAATGACCGAGATGACATTCTTCTGGGCGATAGGCACGACCGCCCGGGGCTGGTAAATGGTATCCGAGAGCTTCGCTTCCGTGACCCCGGCCTGGGCCAGGCAGTAGGAGATGATCTCCTGCGGCGTAGCATCCAAAAAAGTGTTGGAGATGGTGGTTTCCTCCAGCAGCAGCATCTTGTCCTTCAAGACGATCTCGTCCTTGAAGCCGCCGCCGTTGTAACCGCCCGGGGTGACATAGCCCTCAAAAACCGTGTCCAGCACGCCATTATAGCCCAGCAGTATCTGCCCCGGCTCCTTGTCGCCGACGCTGATATTTGCCTGGAATTGTGGTGTAAAGCGTACCTTTGCCCAATCAAAATAGCTGGCCTGGTCGGAGTAGACCTCTACCTCGACTCCCTTATTCAGCATATAGCTGCCCAGGACGGCGCTGATCTCCGGGTAAAATAACTCCTCTGTTTCCATATCGTCTCCTCAATAGGGCATGGCCTTGACCGTTGCCAGGTGTTTTCCCCCTTTGGCGGTGTCCCGTGCCGGAGATTTTCCCAGGGCCGGGGCCTTGCCTCTGTTTCCCAGATAGCTCTGGTATCCCGCCTTGAGGTTGCTTCTGGCGGCGGAAGTGGCGGCTGCAGCAGCCCCCGCTGAACCGCTGGCGGATTTGGAGGCGGTGATCGTCATGACGGTATATTCCCAGAACTCCAGCGTCACGACGATCTGCCCCTTCTTGTTTTCCGCCTTATGGGTCAGCTGTTTGAAAATAACCTGTTTCACGCCCCGTACAGCGGTATGGCTGTTTATGATCTTGTGAACGGTGGGCTTCTCCTGGCCGGATGTCCGAAAAATCTGTTGTATCGTTTCCAGCTTTTCCAGCTTGCCCATGTCCGGGCCGTCTTCCAGGATCAGCTCAATGTTCACCTTCACATCGTCATAGCCGGTCGCCTGCTTGGGTTTCTTGCTCTGGCCCTCGACCTCCTGCTCGTCAACGATTGCGTCGCCTTTTACCTCGATGCTTTTGAAAACGCCGGGAAGGATGACGGAGTCAATTTTTACGGTGCTTTCATCGGTGTATATCATCCGTCATCCCTCCTCCTGCGTTGTCAGCCCGTTGGCGTTTGCATAGTCCTCGATCTCCCGAAGGAATTTAATGAGCATCGGCAGCTCCTTGAGCTTGGAAAAATCAACGGTCAAGTGGAACTCGTGAATGTTGACCCCCTTCTCCTTTTCGCTGCTCGTGCTGGTTTCGGTGGTTTCCTTGCTGACCTCCCGGCGCTCAACCGTCCGCACCGGTGTCCGCGTTTCGGTGATGCTCACCGTTTCCGGCTCCGCTGGTGTCAGCTGGGGGGAGAGCTGGGCATTGATCTGAGCCATAGCCCCACCCATCGCCTCTACTGGCACGGAGGCCGCTTGCTGCAGGCCGGTGGCGTAGGTGGTCATCGTCCGCTCCCCGGACAGCGTCAAGGTCGATAGCGGCCCCTCCTTTGCGTCGGAGAAGGGGAGTAGATTTCGGATTTTCTGCAGGCCGCCTTTGATTGCCTCAACCGGTGCTGAGATCGCGCTCTTGATGCCCTCGGTAAAGGTGGTGAGGATTTTCTTTCCCGACTCCCTAAACCATTCAAAGGCACCGCTGATCGCGTTCTTGATGTTCTGGATACCCTGGGAGAATTTGTCCCGGATCGCCGAGAGTTTCCCGCCCGTTAGGTTATCCACAAAATTGAAGCCGTCCTGGGCGACCGAGCGAATGCCGGTCATTGCCGCCGCCATTGCGCCCTTTATCCCGCCGCCATGCTGCTCATAGGCAGACTGCATCTCGGAGAGCTTTGAGGCCGCATACTGCTTGGTGGCCTCCATAGCGGAGGAAACCGTTTCCTTGATACCGCTGAATTTCTCACTTATCTTGTCTTTGATCGCTGAGAGCTTCCCGCCCGTCAGATTGTCAAGGAAGGTGAATCCTGCGGTGTAAAATCCTTTCACGCCCTCTATCGCAGCTGCAGCGATCCCCTTGATACCGCCGCCGTGTTCCTCGTAGGCCCGCTTCATGTTGCCGAGCTTTTCTTCGACGGTGGCCTTGGCTGCGCCCATCACCTTGCCAATAACATTGCCGATTGCTCCGAATATCTGCTTTGCGACCTCGAAGGCCGCGCCGAGTTTTTCTTTGACCCAGTTGAAAATGCCGTTCACCAGGTTACGGAACCACTCGCATTTGTTGTAAAGAAGGATGATGCCTGCGATCAGAGCGACGATGCCGATCACGATCCAGGTGATGGGGTTGGCCAGCAGCGCCGCCGTAAAGCTCCAGACCGATGTGATCAGTGGCCCGAGGGCGGTTGCGGCTGTTGTGATTGCCTGTTTTGCCATCCCGACCAGGCCCGCCGCCATGCTTTTGAGAGCGTTGACCCCGCTGATCGCAGCGGTCTTTGCCATGCTTGCGATATTTAGGGCCACATTCTTGATACTGCTGATCGCTCCGGCCCCGGCACTCTTGATAAAGGAAAACCCCTTCTTGATGCCGTCGCCTGCATACATCCCGTATATTCGTATCGTGTCCAGCATATCCGGCAGCTTTTTGACCGTCCCGATAAATCCGGTCACCAGGCCCGCCGTCTTTGTGAACACCAGGCCCACGCCGCCGACCACTGCGATGACTGTCCCGGCGACGGTTAAGAATCCGCCCAGGGCAAGCACCACCAGCATGATGACCCGCACCAGCTCCTGGTGGTTTTGAATCCACTCGGCCCCTTTTGCGATAAAGCCGCCGACCTTCTCCATCACCACATTGACGGTGGGCAGCAGGCTGTTGCCCAGGTCTTCCGTCACATTGTGTATCTGCTGCTGCAGCCGCTGGAATTTCTCCGGCTCCGTTTCGTTGATCGCGTTGGCCATGTCTGTGGTCACGCCCATCCCGTCCCCCATCGCGCCGTACAAGGAAACGATGCTGTCCTGGAGGTCGCCGGTCTTGTTATACAAAAGGTCGATCAGCGCGACAGCCTCGGCATCGCCGAAGGCTTTCTGCAGCTCCATCTTTTCCGCCGCGTCCATCGTATCCCCGAACTTGCCGCGCAGCAGCTCCAGTATCTCCGGCATGGAGAGCAGCTGATTGTTGGCGTCGGTGAACGAAAGGCCCAGCGCCTCGCCGCCCTTGGCGGCAGACCGCAGGAAGGCTTTGTATTTTGTCCCCGCCTCGCTGCCGCTCATGGTCGCCTGCAGCGACCCGAGAATAGCCAGCTGTTCCTCCAGCGGTACCTGGGCCGTCGTTGCCGACGCCCCCAGCGTTTTGATCGCCTGCGCCATGCCGGAGCCGGAGGTCTTAAAGGCCCGGACGCTTTCGGCGATCCCCGCCGAGAACATCTCTCCGAACTCCATATCCGAAAGGTCGCTGTAGAAGTCCTTATAGATGCCATATCCGGTGGCGAACAGGTCGGTCATCTCGCCGATAGTGGATTTTGTTGCTTTGGCGGTAACGCCCGCCAGCGTCGTGTACTGTGCGACCCCCTCATCCGTAAGAGAGGCGATGCCGCTTTTTATATCGTAGGCTGCTGTGATAAAGTCCGCCTTGGTCGTCCCGGCCCACTGGTCGGAAAAACTCCGGGCGGCATCCTCCAGCGCATCCAGGTCTTGGATACCGAGGGAGGCAAGCTCCCCCAGCGCCCGGCGTGTTTCAAAGGTGGCCTCCACCGGGGCCAGCACCGCGCTGGTGATCTCCCCGCCGACCGCCGCCATTCCCATGCCGGTCTTTGCCATGCCGCCGAAGGTCTGCTCCATCTGCTGCAGCTTGCTGATGGAACCCCCGGCTGCTGTCGTGACCCGCGCCATAGGTTCGGTGAGGTTATCCACCATATTCATGATAAGGCTCAACCGGAACACCGATTCAAGGCTCATGCTGCGTCACTCCTTTCCTGCAGCGGGACTACCGACCTCCTCACTCCTCCCCGAAAGCGTCCACGACGCCCCGCTGGATGATAGATGCCTCTACCTCCTGGATGTAACGCGCCTTTGCCAAAAGGAACAGAAAGTCGTCAAGCTCCATGCTGTCGATGTCCAGCCCCTCTAAGAGAGCAGGAGGGACGAACCGACAGATCTCCAGCGTTCCCGCCTCGAAGATATTAGCCCGTACCTCCTGGAGCTTCTCTCTTAGAGTTTCTTCAAATTTGTCAGATCAGACAGGCCCATCATGTTCAGCAGCTTCTCGCCGACGCCGAGGGCCAGGGCCGGGTATTCCTCCAGATCGCGCTCCAGCTGCGCCTTGCTCTCCTCCACGACTGCGTCAAAGACAAAGGCTTTCAGCGCCCCCAGCATATCCTTCGATGCCGTCTTGACATAGCGGTTGTAGCTGGGGTTGCCGGGCCGCTTGAAAAAGTATTTGACCGGATAGTCCGTGTCGTCGTCCGGGTGCAGGGTCATGGAGATGGTATAGAGCTTTTCCCCCGCGTATTTCTCCTTGATCTTCTGCTCCTCGGTGAGAGCTGCGTTCTCCGCAGCCTTGGTTGTGGTAGTATCCATTCTGGTGTCCTCCTTCAGATTGTTGTTAAATGGCTCTCACGCCGTCGCGGGTGATGCCGTTGACGATGATGAAGTCCATGTCGACCTTGAGGCTCTTGTCGCCCTGTGCGGCCTTCTGGTCGGTCTTGGTAAAGGTGACGGTGCTGAGGATGTCCGTCCTCGTCCGGCCCCCGGGGTTTGCGTAGGAAACGGCGATCTTCGGGATGACCAGCTTGTAAAGGGAGATACCCCGGCGCTTGCAGTAGTCAAGCAGCTCGTCATAGTCGTCCCGCAGCAGGCTGATCTTGCCCTCCGATTTGTAATTCCCCTCGCCATAGCCCCGGGGCTTCTGCCCCGCGCCGTAGACGACCTCTTTTTCCAGCTCGTCGTTATAGCTGACCTCCTGCACCTGGATATTGAGTCCGGGCATCTGGAAGTCCACATCGCCCCAATCGTAGGCTCTGCCGTTTACTTTAAGCATTTCTGTTCCCTCCTTTAGCTCGTAGCGTTGGCCCGCCCGATGTCAACATGGATCGTGCGGATATAGCCCCGGGAAACATACCGCACCACCACATCCATCCGTTCGTCCTTGATGATGTCCTGGCCCACCGGGACGGTGATCTGGGCGGAGGAGATTTCCTTGGCGCGCACCATCTCATCCAGAGGGGCTTCCATGTACTTGGCCCGGCGCTCCAGCTCGCCCTGGGTATCCTCCGCATCGATGTCCTCCTGCAGCAGCGGCAGTCCGGCCTTGCGTACCTCCCGGACGATCTTGTTGACGACGCGCACATCTTCGATGTAGCGGAAGTCGCTGCCGTCCGGCGACATGACCCGGGCGTTGGTGACATAAAAGCCCTCCAGCCCGTCATATTCCCGGAAAGTGATATACTTGGCGCTGTCCAGCAGTTCGATGTATTCCTTGATGCCTGCGGGCCGCAGCTCCAGCATCTTGTCCTTGGAGATACCCATGCCCGCCGACTCCCTGGTGCGGCCCACCGACTGCTGCACGCTGGTCTTTGCCAACAGGCCGCAGAGGATGCTGGCATTGTTCACCTCGGCGGTGGTGCCGTCCATCTTCACATACAGCGACCGGGCCGCGACGACGGCAATGTTCTTGTTCTTGAGCTTTTTCTTTTCGGCCTCCAGCCGGAGGGCGTAGTCGTCCACGCTCTCGTCCGTTCCGATCTTCCCGGCTTCCAGGATAAAGAGCAGAGGCTTGTGCCGCTGGGTCTCCAGCTCGGTCTGGGCTGTGGAGACCGCCGCCCACATTGCTGCCGTCGATTCGCCGACGATATGGACGAACTCGAACAGCTCATCGAACTGCCGGAGCTTGTCGATTGCGGCCAGCGCGTCGGCGTTGGTCATCTGCGGGGCGGTAGTGGTAAAGGCGAAGCTGTCCCCGACCTGGAAGCTCTCCTCCGGCGTGTCCTCGCCCTGGGTGAAAGTCACTGTCACGCCGGTGCCGGGGATTTCATAGACCCCGGCCAGGGGGATCGTGGCCTCCTCCGACTTGGTAAAGCCGCCGTCCAGGGAGTAGGTGAACAGGGCCGTATTAAAGCCCCCCTTGCCGGTGATCTCCACCTTGACCGAGTAAGCATTGTTCGGATTTCCGGTGGCGGAGCAGGCCCCGCCGCTGTCCCCTGTCTTGCTCACCTCGCTGATGGTGCCAGCGGTAGTCGCCTTGACGGGGATGCAGTAAATGCGGCTTGCGCCGTTCTCCACCGAGTCCATGACCGAGTCGGCCAGAGGGGAGAGGCCCAGCCTTTCGCGGATTTTGGCGACCCCCATGTTCCCGGTGATGGTGATGGGCGCATCCGTCTCCATAGGCGACACGCCGATTGCGACGAATATCCCGGTGCCTTTTTCGGTCTCAAAGCCGAGCAGCCCGTCGCTGACCGTTGCAAAAACATCTCCCAGCATGATTACACCTTCTTTCCCATCGGCGCGCCGCTGAATGCAGCGACCGCCTCCCTGTATTCCGCCTCAGTGACTTCCTTGCCCGGCCTCCAGTCCTTTGCCGCGCATACGCCGCTGTAGATGGAGGCGGGCGTTTTCAGTTTTACGCGAAGCTCCTCGATCCTCTGCAGCTCCGCCGTTCCGTTATTCGCCTTCGGCTGCATCGCCTCCGGCCCCTGTGCTTTCGCCATTTGAAATATTCTCCTTCCTGCTGATATTCTCGATCTGAACACCGAGGTCTTTTTCGCTGATGTCGATATATCCGGTATCCCGGTAAACCCCACCGTCAAACCGCACCTTGACCTGGACGGCGACCTTGGCCTTGAGGATGCTGTCCTCCTTCTCGACCCAGTCGGCCCCCTCGATCTCGGCCCCGGTGAAATTGCCGTCGATATACAGGCCGCGCTCCACCGTTCTTAGAAACCGTTCGTAGATTTCCTCGGCTTTTTCCGCTGTATATTCGCCGATGATCACATCGAAGGTCATGCTCCGGTCAAAGACCTTTCGCCTCTTTTGCTGATCGCCCCTCTCATTCCTGTAAATGCGTTTTGAGCCGCTTCGGGTAAGGGTATCCTCCTCAAAGAGAATCGCTCCGATGTGACTATCGGCACACAGCTTCAGCTGTTTCATGGTGGTGATAGGCGGCGTCCGGATGCCTGCCTCCTTCAGCGCCTCCTTTAAGAATTGCTGGCATTCTACAAACATCCGTTACTCCTCCCCCAGCGCGTCTTCCAGCGTTGCCTTGATCTCCTGCATATCGTCCTCCGACAGCCCCAAGTAGGGGCGGGCGGGGATTTTCACCTTGACCGTGACCTGGCGCTTGCGTATCCACTTGCCATCGATGCGGAACACCAGACCTTTCGAGGTCTTTGCCCGGATGGTGATCTTCCGGCCCGGCTCGCCCAGCTGGTGGGTCGATGCGTAGATGGTGTTCGTGCCGACCGCAAAGCCGGAGGCGTCCGACTGCGAATGGATGGAGTTTTTCATCCTGGCCGTGTTGGTCAGCGTCTTGCCGCCCTCTGTCGATGCCCGGATGGATCGTTTCCACCGCTGCCCGTCCGGGGCCTTTTCGCTGCGAAACCGGTCGAGGGTGGATGTCCTCATGGCCTCCGCCATTGCTGCCGTCACCTGGCGCTTGTCAAGCTCGGAAAACTGCTTCATCCGCGCCATAAGACGTCGGACATCGCCTTCAAGCCGGATACTGTACCCCATTACATCCCCCTCATGCTGTCCCGGCTGAACAGGCGGGTATTCGATTTCACCGCGAAGCCTGTGGCCGCTGCTGTCGCCGGATCTTCCGCATCGACGCCCAGGGAAACCTTGCCCTCCGCCACCAATGTGAGGAACTTGATCGCCGCATTGTAGCGGTTTAAGTAGGTCTTCTGCTCACTGCTTTCATCGATGCCGATGCGGGAGAACAGATTGTAGACCGCGATGTCCTTTGAAAACTTGTTGATGACCTTCGGGGCCGGGGTAAGAGGGACGGCATACCTTTTCGCCAGATAGCCGTCGATCTCCGCATCCGCGTCCCCGATAGCGGCGTCGATGAGCGGGGCCATGAACGCCTCACGCTCCTCCGGATTCTCAATAAAGCTGTCCCCGATGAGGGCGTTAAGGGCGTCATCCTTGATCATCTCCCGCACTTCATCCCTTGTGCTGTAACTCATGCCGTCCCCCTCCTTTCTGCTCCGGGCTTTTACGATGCGGTGGTGGCGCTGCCATCCGAACCGACCGCCATCTGCCAGAAACCGAAGCCCGCATTCCCCCGGGAGTCCGCACCATAGAGAAACTTCTTGGAGAGGAAAACATTGTCGTCGGTCTCCGCCGTCTTGGAAACGAACCTGGCCTTCTTG
Organism: uncultured Acetatifactor sp.; assembly: GCA_910586835.1. Lineage (GTDB taxonomy): Bacteria > Bacillota > Clostridia > Lachnospirales > Lachnospiraceae > Acetatifactor. Next base: position 5,907 of record CAJUJU010000035.1, on the reverse strand, counting down.
CGCTGCTGGTAGATCAGCGGCTTAATAGGCCGCTTGGTGCAGAGCAGGAACCAGGCGGTGTCGCTTTTCAGGCGAGGCTCCACATGGATCTCGGCGGTGCCCTGCATGGTGTTCTTGGTGCCGTTCACAAAGTCGGCCACCAGGATGTCCCGCGCCGCCGCTTCCAGCGCCGGGGGAACGACCAGCAGATCGGGAACCAGGCCCAGGGAGCGCCCCTTGCTGTTCTTGTAGCTCATCATCATGGCCCGGGCCGTTTTATACGCCTCACTGCTCAATTTGGCGGTGAGCTTGTTGCTGACGCTTTTGTCCCCGACCGCATGATCGGCGGCAAAGAAAGCCTTGCCATCGTAGCACAGGGCGGAAAAGCCGTCGCTCAGAAGCGCGTAGACCAGCTCGTCCGGGTGCATGGCTGCGGCCTCGCCCAGCAGCTGGATGGAGGGACGGTACAGACCGATCTTGTCATCCTCCACCGCATTGCGGTCAACGCCCACCGTCAGCTCGAAGTCCTTGTTTTTGATGGTGTAGTCGGAGCCGCTGATGTTCTGGATTTCGCGGTCGCCGATCCACTCGCGCATCCCCGGAATGTCGCCCAGCCAGGCGTAGGTTTCGCTCTCGGTAGTGGAGGGGACGACGGTGGCGATCTTCTCGTAGGTGGGCTTCTGGCCCTCAAATGCCTGGGAAAACAGGGTATTAAAGGCCACATAGATGCCCCTCAGATTTTGGGTATTGATAATCATGGTCATTGTCCTCCTTTTTAATTGCTCACCACTTTGGTGACGGTTGCGATGTGGCCCATCTCGACGGCGATGCCGCTGTCATCCACGCGAACCACCAGCCCTGCGGCGGATGCCCCCGTAGCCAAAGAGGTCACTGTCTGGTCGTCCTCCATGTAGCAAAGCCCCAGGAGGTGCTTGACGCCGATCTTGTTCGCCGCAGTTGCGGTATTGTTAAAGACGAACACGCCCCGGGCGACCCGGATGCTCACCGCACCGTCGTCTCCGCTGTTCGTCACAGTTTCCTCCGCCCGGCCTGCTGCGGTCAGCCCCGTCGCCTTCTTGCCGGGAATCGCATAGCCGGAAGAATCCAAAGCCACCATGCTCCCCTGGTAAATGGTTGTGCTGCCCTTGACCGGCAGGGAAAGGTATTTCGCGCCCTGGGCAATCTCAGCGGTGTCCCGGGCCATAGTAAGTGCTGCCATAGTGTTAGTCCTCCTTCATCATGTATTTTTTGGCTTCTTCGGGATCGACGCCCAGCTGCTTGCAGGCCATCACGGTGGCTGCGTCAATGGGAGCGCCGCCGTTCTTGATGTCCTCAAACCCGACTGCACCCATCGGCACGACCTGGGGGGCCTTTTCTGCAAAAGCCGCAAAGCCCTTGGGGTCGCTCAGTGCGTAGCTGGTGGCCCATTCCTTTTGTGCCGGGGTGATCTTCCCGGCTTTAAGGGCCAGCTCCACGGCGGCGTCCGCATCGCGCCGGGCATTCTGGGCTTTCAGCGCCTTCAGCTCTTCGGCCAGGTTTACCCCGTCAATGGTGCCGGTCTTCAGCTCCATGATCTTGGCCGTCACATCGGCGGCGGGCGCTCCGGCTTTAAGGCCCAGCAGCTCGCAGACCGCTTTGTTTGCGACCGTGTTCTCGTCGGCGGCGGGCGGTTTCTGCCCTTCCTTGAGGCTCTTGTTCTCAGCGACGCACGCGGAGAGGGCCTCCATGATCTGCTCCTCGGTGGCGTCCTCGCCCAGCCCGAGCAGCTCTGCCAGTTTCTTCAAGATGTCCATATTGCTTTGTCCTCCTTCAAAATTTTCCGAATTGACAAGGGGAGTCATCCCCTCAATCGCGGGTGTGTTGGTAAGGGCCAGGGAATGCAGGCCGGTGGCCTTGCCGTCTGCCTTGCGGACGCTGACCACAGGGGAGAGGTAGCGGTATTCCCGGTTTTTCAGATATTCCGCGCCCCGGGCCGTCCACTCGACCACCGCCTTGATGCAGCCGTCCTCCAGCTTCAGCTCCTTGACCCATCCTGCGGCGGGGGCCTCGACCCCTTTGAGGGTCTGGTGTTCATAATCCACCACCAGGTCAACGCCGCGCTGGGCGATCTGGGCTTTCATCGCCCGGAAGCTCTCCTCGTCCACATCGAACTCGCCCTTGGAGCTGACGACATGGCCAATCGGCAAAACGGAGATCGTTTCCGGCACTCCATTGATTTCCACATTCCCGCCCTTTAAGATAAAAATATCCCTCATTTGTTGGTGTTCCTCCTTCCTGCGCTCCACGATAGCGTTAGCGCGCGTTATAACGCGGGATAACGGCTTTTTATTTGCGCCTGCGCCCGTTTACCCCTCTTCGCCGCAAAAACGCTTTTAAGGGCCTTTCTGCGGCTCTGACGGCCTCCCCGTATTTTCCCGCTTTCGGTAGGCGCTGGCCAGTGCCTCCGGGTAGCCCGTGAGGTCGGGTGTGAAGCGCACCTTTGCCGGGTTGGTGCCAAAGTGAAGATCGGGGACGACCGAAGTAAAGCGCCCGTCTGCAAGCTCTGCCCGGTCGGGGGCCTTTTCCTCCACGGTCAGCCCCATCTGCTCCACCTGGCGCTTCGACAGCGACCGGACGGTGCAGCGGCAGCGGAATCCGTTGGGCGGATACCAGGTATCCCAGACGGAGGAATCTGCCGGGAATACGCGCCCGTCCATCGCCAGGTGGGAGGGCCGGGTGTGGCTGTCATTGACAGCGTCATACTGCCAGTAGGGGCGGAGCTTTAAGACGCCGGGGTCGGTCATCTGTTCATAGTGACCGACCTGGAAAGCGGTCTGGGTGTTGGTACGGAAGATGTTGTCCGCCTGGAAAGGGGTGATGCCCTCATACCCTTTCTCCTCCAGAAAACTGTTCATCCGTTCCCGGAACCCCTCCATTGTTTCCCCGTCCTCAATGGCCCGCAGCAGCTCGTCGTAGAACTTCTTCAGCACCTGGGCGCTGGTGTATCCCGAAACGGTGAAGGCCAGCCCCCGGTATTCCTCCGCGATCTTATAAAACTGAGCCGCTGTGACCGGGATGCGCTCCCCGAAGTAACGGACGGCGTCCTCAAAGGTAAAATCCGCATTTCTGGTGATGATGCTCTCAATGTCGTCCATGCTCGATTGACCTCCCCTCCAGGTCGGCCAGGAACATCGCCCGCTGCAGCAGCTCCTCCATTTCCCCGGCGTCCATCTTGCCCAGCAGCTTTTCCACAAGGGTCTCGTCTTCCAGCTGCCGTTTCAATTCCTCCAGGCTCCCGGCGCGGTCAACCAATCCCCGAACCGGGCCGAATATCCGGCTGAAGTTTCCCTTGCTGGCGGCAAGAGCAGCGTCTGCGATCTGGTCGATGCGCTGCTGGGTGCCATGCCCGCCATCTGGCCCGGCTTTGAGGGAGAGCTGTTTGAAGGGCAGGATGCCCGCGCCGCCCGCAAACCTGGGCGTGGCGATCTCCTCGTCGGCCTCCGGCTCCGGGATGCTGAATTTCTTGTAAAGATAGCTGGTCGGAACACGCAGGCCGGTCTTTTCGATGAGAGTGCCGATGATCTCCGCTGTTTGCGTAAGGTCTTCCGATTCCTCGCAGTCAAACCGGATGTGCGGGATGCGTTTATCCTCCCCGAAGTTGAAGATGCACAGGGGCCGGATAAGGTCGCGCCGCAGGGTAGAGGCCAGGGCCTTGCAGTCCGCGATGGTAAGGTCGTGGCGCACATCGTTATGGGTCTTGCTTTGTGCGTAGCTGCCGCCCCCGGAGTCCGAGGTCAGCGTCTGGCCGAGTATGGCCTTGCTGATCTGCTCGTCGCAGTACCGCGCCAGTCGTTCATACAAGTCGGAGCTGGAAGTCTTCTCGGTATTGATGAAGTCGATGGTCGTGCCGTCCGGGATGATACCGGCAGCATCCGCCCCGATCTGGATGAGGGCCTGCATGAGCGCCACTTTGTCGGCCTCACTTGCCCCCGGCTGGTATTTCCCCAGGCGCAGCGGCAGGCCGTACACCTCGGCAAAGCTGACCCAGTCCTTGAGGTCGTAGTTTTTGAACAGATACATCCAGGCCACGACCCGCAGGATTCCCGCCCGCGAGGTATGCCCGCTGCGGGCCTTGTATTTGTGGACGATGAACTTATTCCCGGGAAGCAGCGTCCCCTCCGGGGCCTCTTTGGTGCGAACCTTGAAGGAATCGTCCAGGCTGTCCCAGAAAAAGCGTTTCTGGTGCCGGGTCTTGATGCTCTGAACTACAACATGGCCCTCGTCATATCCCCACATGATCTCGCCCACTGCGAACCCTTTGCCGATTGCGTCCAGCAGATCGGTCTCCACATCTTCAAAGCCCTCGATGCCGCCCAGCTGCTCTTCGATAAAGTCGGCAATCTCCTTGTCCCTTGGCTCGTCCCCAAAGGGGATGATCTCAAAGTCCAGGCCGGTGACGGCATTTTTCCGGGTCTGCAGCTGGCTGAAAAGGTGGGGGTCTTTTTCCTCCATCTCCTCAAACAGCTCCATTTGCCGGAGAACATCCCCGGCATCCGCTTCCTGGAATATCTCCGCCAGGCGCACCGGGGTCAGACCATTGGACGGATACTCGCTGTATTTATCTGTTACCTGGGCGACGGCGATCTCCCGCGTTTCCGGGCGCTGGGGCGGTGCTGCCGGTGGCTGCTGCCGTTTTCGTTTCCTGCTCATTCCGTCACCGCCTCCTCGATACGCCGCTGGGCGGTGGCAAAATACGCATCATCCAGCTCCACGCCGATAAAGCGCCGTCCAGTCTTTTTCGCGGCCACCAGGGTGGAGCCGCTGCCCGCAAACGGGTCGAGGATAAGATCGCCCGGCTTGGTGACCGAGCTGATAAGGTTAGACAGCAGACCTACCGGCTTTTCGGTCGGGTGTACCATCTGGGCGCTGCCGAGTTTCTGGTAGGTGACCAGGTCTTTCGGCCTGTGTCCCGGGAAGCTGAATTTCCCCTTGACGGCAAAGACGATGTTCTCGTGGGCCGGTGCAAACGCCGCTTTGGTGTCGCCCATCCCGTGGTAGACCTTATCCCAGATCACCTCGCTCTTGACAGTGAACCCTGCCAGTTTCATGGCGTCGATAAAGGTTTGCTCCACATCCCAGCGGGTAAAGCAGATCAGCGACCCCCGCCCGGATTCCCCCGATTTCAGCACGCGGAAAGCGTCGTACAGAAACCAGATAAACGGCGACTGGTCATTCTTGATCCGCGCCCCGGTCTGGGAAATATAGTTGATGCCATAGGGCGGGTCGGTGATGATCGCGTCCACGCTTTCCGGCTCCATCTGCCGGAGTACGGTGAGGCTATCGCCATGTATGATCGTGTTTTCTTTGATAGTGATGTCCATAGGGCCTCACCTCCTTCCTTTTCGCATGATTGCTTTTATCGCATACTCCAGGGCCTTGATGACGGCCAGGGCCGCAAGGGTGATAATGCCGAGGGTTGCTGCGGTTATGATAAGCGTTAGGATTTCTGCGTTCACTTCTGGCTCCTTAATACGCGCCCCGCTTGAAGTCCAGGGCGCGGGCGATGACGCTCCGGTAATCGACACGCCGACCGACCTTTATATCCAGGGCCAGCTTGACCGCCATCTGCAGACCGTCCGGGCCGTCGTCGTTCTTGCCCATCGGGTACTCGGTCATCTGCTTTAACAGGGCCTTGTGCTTTTTGCTGAACTTGACATAGCCGTTCTTCACAAAAGGCTGCAGGCTCTGGATGCGGGCGTCCTTGTTTTGGGTGCTGTTGATTTCTTCAATCGGCAGGTACTCGCCGACCGCCGCCGCCTTCTGCCGCATGATCTCGGCAAAGTAATACTGGAACTGCACCGTCTCGACCCCGAATTTGTAGTAGGGCCGCTTATAATCCCGCTGCAGGCGGCGGCTGGCCTCCAGCGCGTCCTCGATGATCTGGTCGGG
>CAJUJU010000034.1 GCA_910586835.1 uncultured Acetatifactor sp. | reverse complement strand
CGGGCCGCCCACTTCCGGGCAGGGCAGGTATGCACGGAAATCAAATACAGCACCTTCCGCTCCGTGTCCCATCAGACGGGCCTGGATACGCCCACTGCTTCCACAGATGTGATCTACCGCACCGCCTGCAGCTTGTTTGACGAGCTCTGGAACGGCTCTCCCATCCGGCTTCTCGGCATACGCACCGGTAAACTGACGGAGGAAAACGAGCCCGTACAGCTCAGCCTTTTCGACTATACCGCCCCCGATTCAGGAAAGCAGAAAAAGCTGGACGAGGCACTGGATCAGATACGCGGTAAGTACGGCAGCGACGCCATAAAAAGAGGAAGCCTCGTCGGCTCCCCCTCTAAGAACACCAGAAAACAATAATCATTTTTTCACTTTTTCTTTACGCTGTAGCCAAATGTGCCAAGCTGCTCCCCGCAGACAAGATACGCCCCATGGGAATACACAATGGGCTCCGCCTTCTCAAGATGAAACTTGCGGCCTTCATCCATATATTTCTCGTCCGCATGGACGGCCACAACATCCGCCAGAAACATGTGATGGGAACCAATGGGCAGAATCTGCCGCACCCTGCACTCGATGTTCACCGGGCTCTCGGCAATCAGCGGCGCCTTCACATACTCCGCCGCAAGGGGCGTCAGGCCCATATCCGCGAACTTATCCACATCGCGCCCGCTCTTAACACCGCAGTAATCCGTTGCAAAAGCAAGCTCTCTGGTGGTCAAATTGATCACAAATTCGCCCGTCTCCTTCAGAATCGGATAGGAGTATCTCTCCGGCCTGACCGAGATGCTTACCACCGGCGGATTGGTGCATACGGTTCCCGCCCAGGCGATGGTGATGATGTTCGTTTTCCCCGCCCGGTCGGCCATGCTCACCATGACCACCGGCAGCGGATAGAGCATATTGCCCGGCTTCCAGAGCTCCTTTGCCATCTCGTTTCTCCTGTTAAAAGCTGATTAAAAATCTATGATGTGTAATAAATTCAGAACCTGTATCACCACGCCTGTCAGCGAAATAATCAGTGCGACCACGGAAATACCCAGAATCGTTCCCAGCTTTTTGCCCGTGGCGCCCACTTCTTCCATGGCACTTCCCACTGTCTTCGCCTGTTTCTCGCTTTCCTCCATCACCACCGCCTGAACGTTGCGGTACACCTTTACGCATTCCTTGTGAATGCTCTCGTCCACCGCCGCAGTTGTTCCGTCCAGACGTTCCGTCACATTCTGTTCCAGCCGCTCCAGACTCTCCCTAAGCTCCCGGCCGCTCCCGCCGGACTGTACAAGCCTCTTTTCCAGCTCCAGAAGCCTCTTCCCAAACTCTTCCGGCTGACCGGCAATCTTTCCCTCCAGCACACTCAGCTTCTTTCCAAGCTCCTCCGGCTGACCGGCAATCTTTCCCTCCAGCACACTCAGCTTCTTTCCAAGCTCCTCCGGCTGACGGTCGATCTTTCCCTCCAGCACACTCAGCTTCTTTCCAAGCTCCTCCGGCTGACGGCTGATCTTTCCTCCAAGCTCGTCCAGCTTTCCCGCAAGCTCTCCGGGCTGACGGTCCATCCGGCTCTCCAGCTCCGCCAGTCTTCCCTCCAGCTTTGTCCCAAGCTCTTCCAGTTTTTTGCCCAGTTCCTCCAGCCCTGTGTTGTCCTGACGAACCGACTGGAGTTTTTCCAGACTTTCCGCCACCAGACGCTCCACGGATTCTCCGCCGGTCTGTGCGCCCCGCAGCTTTTCCGTCCCTTCGTCGATCAGGCTCCGCAGCCTCTTCAGACACTCGTTGTATTCCGCCACCTGATTTTTCAGCCGGTTCAACTCTTCCGTATCCGCCGCCGTGTTCGCCCGGATGATTTCCTGTGCATTCAGCTTCTGTGCCAGCTTATCCATAAACATATCCATCTGTATTCCTTCCTGCCCACTCCGGCGGGCACTTTTCACTCTGTTCTCTGTGCATAGTTTACCATTTTTCCGCATAGATTACAACTCAAATGACAGCAAATCCGTTTTTGTGCAAATTGTATAAGCAAATCTGTAACCAAATATGGTTTTTGTAACATTCACCAAGTATTAACATTGTGTTCATACTTTATTCACAACTAATTGCTATAATGTATTTACATTCAAAAGCACAAACAAGATAATTTTTTCATAATAGCCCAGGTGCCGAAAGGCATCTGGGCACTCCTCATTTCAGGGCTACGTCTATTTCTCAACACTGAAAACAATTCCTTCTCCTGCGGTCTTTCCGGTGGGGAACCGTCGATTACATCAACAGGCCTATCTGTCCGGCGCCTGACTGATCGCCAGTATCTCATCATTCAGAGACAGCATTCTTGCGTCCAGGTCTGCCACCAGCTTTGCACATTCCACCAGTTCGTTCCTGATGTGCTCGGGCGCATCCCCTTCAAATTTATAGTGGATTTTGTGCTCCAGACTGGCCCAGAAATCCATGGCCACGGTTCGTATCTGTATCTCCACCTTCGTATCCACTGTCCTGTCGGAAAGATAGACCGGGATGGTGACAATCATGTGATAGCTTTTGTATCCGCTGGCCTTGGGAAAGGTGATGTAATCCTTCCGCGCGACCACCTTAATGTCCTTCTGTTTGCAGATCATATCCGCTATTCGGTAGATGTCCGAGGTGAAAGAACAGATGATGCGGATACCCGCGATATCATTTATGTACTTCACCATATTGTCTATGGTGGATTCATACCCGTTTCTCTTCAGCTTTTTTACGATACTCTCCGGCGTCTTGATGCGCGCTTTGATGTGTTCGATGGGATTATACTGATGAACATGCTGAAATTCATCATTCAAAATCTCCATTCTTGTCTCTATCTGTCGGAGAGCCGCGCTGTAGGTGATCGTTACCTCCTTCCAGCTGTCAATTCCCTCTCCGTTGTCTGCCTTCAGTTCCATTCCTGCTCCTTTATTGTGGGTTTTGGGCTGATTTTTTGAAATATCGACCTTCTATTTCAACATTATAGCATGTATTCCTGTGAAAATGCACTAAAACCCAGGAAAATTAAGGGTTTTTTTATAAAAATTTCGCCCACTCTTTTATCATATGCAGGAAATCGCCGATTATGCCCGGAATCGCATCCTTTTTTTCACACCCGAAACGATCACGGCCAAAGCGGCAGCCAGACTGACCAGCTCCGCCACACGCCAGTACCACATTCCAGCATACCAAACATGCAATGTTCCGTTATATCCCTCCGGAAGCAGTACCCGCACCATCTGATTCTCCCCGGCCTGCACCTCAAACCCTTCCCCGGTCTCAGCATCCTGTGCTCTGTATCCCTTATACAGCAGCATGGGAAGTTCCACCCAGTATTCCCCCTCCCCGGAGGCCACTTTCAGCTGTGTGACTGTATCCAGATTCTTTTTCTCAAAGGATAAGATCTCCACTCCCCCGGATGGCACTGCGGAATCATAACCAAAGTTCCGCACCACACCTTCCGGAAGATATTCCCCGCCCAATATACCGGAGTTCCCCATGGCCTCTGCCGTGTACAATCTGATCAGCCCGCTTTTTTTCAGCAGAATATCATTGGTCTGGTACAGGGAAAACACCAGGGCCGTCCCGCACAATATGACCAAAAAAGCATTTCTCCAGAATCCTTCCCCCTGTTTCAGTATGACCGCCGCCCCCACACAGGTCACAAAGGTCATACAGATCACCGCCACAAGCGTCAGTCTGGTGGGAAACTGCAGCATGGGCACCAGCATACCTGTCACCTTGTTCCAGGACTGAATTGCGTTCCAGGGAAAATAGCTTGTGCTGGCAATCAACGCAAAAACACCGATAAAAAATGCTGTCAATGCCGCACGATCCAACCGACTGTCCCGTTTTTCCCGCAGCAGGCTGCGCACAAGCCAGAAAGCTCCCACACCCAGCAGCACAGCCATTCCCACACCAATTGGCTCCGTTTCCAGAAGCCCTTTTTCATGAAAACGGGAATTGCTGCCCGCCGCCTGCATGGTGTAAAAGATATTGGCAGGCAGGATCCCCCGGTTCTGTATCAGATCACCGGAATTTCCTGCAAAAGCATATTGACCGGACATACTCATATCCAGAAAAGGAACCAGAAACCAAAAGCTGAACGCAATCGTTCCGGCCAACACCTTGACCAGTTCCAAAAAAGTCTGCCTGCGCAAAACTTTTTTTATCAGAATCAGGCAAAGCAGCAGTGTAAATCCCCCGACGATCTCACAAGACAGCACATGGGACTGAATGATACCGCTGAAGCCAAACGCCGGAAACAGCCAATTGCGTTTATATTCCTTCTCCTCCACATCCCCGGTAAAGATCTGATAAAAACCGTATATCAGAAGCGGCAGAAAAGTCATTGCCGTATACTCTCCCAATGCATCCCTGTTGTAAATAAGATAGATTCTGTACGGTGCAAGCGTATAGAGCATACTTCCGACCATACCGATACGGCTGTCCTGAAAGCAGCCCCGAAAGCATTTATAGGCAATTACGGCCGTAGCCAGATTCACCGCAAACACATAGGTTCCATGCGCCGTATTCATATCAAAACCCAGCAGGCGCAGCAACGCCGGAAGCGTCAAAAAGGTGTCGCAGTAAAAGACAGAGTTGGCATAGCCATGTCCGTACAGCCACAGCGCCTCGATTCTGGCCGGGATATTTCCCTGGGCAATACTCTGAGCCAGCGCCTCAATCCGCATCCAATGAAAAACGGAATCGGCGCCGATGATCATATAATCCACAAACAGCGGCAGCGAAGCAAGAACAGCCAGACCGGGAATTCCAAACCAGACCAGCTTTGTCTCCAGCGGTACTGTGTACTTTTTCATATAACAAAACAGCAGAAACAATGTATTCACGAGAAGTGCCCCCGCCAGTGTCAAACAAATCAGAATCCTGCTGCCGGCATTGGTATGCACCACCTCAATCTTTTTAATCAGAAGCGGCTCTCCACCGCTGTAGTTTACCGCAATCGCCGCATCCTTCTCCACCCCACATACATAAAACTGACAGCTTTGTTCACCGGCTCCTCCGTAAATATTTACCGAATTAGACAGCAAGTTTCTAAACTGACCGGTACTGCTCTTGACTTCAAAAAATGACACCTCATTGTCACTTGCCTCCAGAACCAGCCTCAGCCGATAGACACCCGGCCGCAATGTCTCAGGCCACATCGTCAGGAACTCACCATTATAGTCATAGCTTCCGTCTATATAATACCCCTGTTTTTCCTCCAGATACTCGCCTCCATGGACGGCGACTCTCATGGTACTCTCATCGCCTACGACCCTGTCTCCCGGAATCAGTCCCACAATTCCAATAAGGAGCAATATCACTTCCAGCACCAGGAGCAACCTGAATTTTTTATTCTTCCAGACTTCAGACTTTTTCCACATGCCAGCTAATTCCCTTTCTCATATTTTCCGTAATCCCATGGAGAAATATCCAGGTTTTCCGGCAGAAGACGCTCTTCTCCCTCCGGCTCCCCGTATTCCACACCATAAAGGCTTCTGGGCTCTCCCGTGCTTAGAATATCTCCCGTCAGATACTGAACAGACACCAGGGACAGCGCCGCGATCATCATGGCAAGCGACATGCCCACGGAGGCCTTTTCCTGCTTCTTCACCTGCCAGACCACCCCGCAGGTCAGCACAATAAAGCATAAAAGAACCATTGGCATCAGTCTGGAGGGCGACTGCAAACTGGCGATCAACCGAAAAAACACACCGTTTTGTTTCTGCAGCCAATCCCATGGGAAACAGTTCGTAGCCATCACTGCGACAATGGCACCTGCAATCCCCATACTTTTTTCAAAGCGACAGAATTCTCTGTCCTCCATCCTGTCACGGTATCTCCCCACAAAGACAAGCCACAAAAATATCAGCACTCCTGCTGTCACAGCAAAACCAACACCCATCGGCTGCATATTTTCCGTCCCCACACCCGCTGTCCGAAAGGAGCTTCCGTTCAGAAAAAACAGCTGCAAAAAGACAGAGGGAAAAACACCTCCGCTCTGAATCATTTCACCGCGAAAGGCCGCCATGGAAAAAGTGCCTTCCCGCAGCCGCAGAAACAGAATCAGAAACAACCACAGATTGCACACCAGAAAAGCAGCCGCCGTCTTCAGCAATACAATCAGCGCCGGTCTGCGAAAGATCCTTTTCCATGTCAGGATACCGTACAGAATCGTAAAGCCGACCGCCACCAGAAAACTCAGCAGATAGACCTGCACAATCAGGGTATATCCCAGCGCAAGCACAATCCAGAGCCGCCTGTATTCCCGGGAATCTGTCTCCTCCCGGCAGATTTGATACAATCCGTAAAAAAGGATGGGCAGAAAACAAAGTGCAATCGCTTCTCCCAGATCCGCCCTGCAATATAAGTCATTCAGCCGATAAGGCGCCCAGGTATAAAGCATACTTCCCATTACTCCCGTCAGCCTGTCCCGGAAAATACCATAAAAACAGAGATAGGAAATTCCTGCCGTGGCCACATTAAGCCCAAACAAAAGCAGCTTATATACAAATTCCACCGGCGCTCCCGCACGCACCAGCAGAGAAGGCAGCAGCAGGAAAATATCCTCCGGACAAATTTTTTGCAACCGTCGCAGGTAAAAGCTGACATTCACTCCGTCAATGCAATAGTTTGTCATCAGCGGCACGGAAACCGCCAGCGCCACACCCCCCAATGCCAGAATATGCAAGTATTTCATAACAGACATTCCGTTTTTCGTTTTAACAGTCCAAGTCACTCCCTCACCTCCTCACGCTTTCTTTTCCGCATATGGCAGGATACTGTCAACAGACAAAAGACTGCCACGCTGACTCCCTCCGCCACTCTCCAGTACAGCGGACTCACAAATGCCGTCCGCACCGTTCCGCTGTAGCCCCCGGGCAGCTGTACCTTCACGGAAAAATTCTCTTCCGCCTGAACCGGGAATTGCTGCCCTGTATCACGATCCCAGGCCTGATACCCTTTGTAATACAGCAGCGGAAGCTCCAACGCTCCGGCCGACTCGGCTGTGCACTGAACATCCATTGTCAGCCCTCTCTTTTCATATCCCTCCAGGACTACGCCTCCCATCGTTCGCGGCGCTCTGGGAACAAACAGAGAACGATCCGCGCCGTAAGGAAGATATTCGGCACCCGCGACATAGCCGGAGCCCATTCCCTCTTCGTTGTACAGATAGATTCCACGCATATCATAGGTCATATAAGTAAGCAGCCAGATATTGCTTATCAGAACCGCTGCCGTCATAGCAGCAGCATAGACAAATCCGCCTTGACGACCATACTGCTTCAACACACACCTGGCCGTCACTCCCGCAAGCGTGGTCAGCATTACGCTGGCTATACTCAGCATCCTGCTGGGAAACTGCAGACTGGATACCAGGGTAGCCGTCAGCCCGTTTATGGACTGTATCCTGTCCCATGGGAACAGACAGAGACTCATGGTCATGGAGATCAGGGCAAACCAGGCCGTAATCCTTCCCAGCGCCAGTTCCTCTCTTCGGAGCACTCCCGTCCTGCGGAAAAAACGCAGTCCCGCCCACAGGATCAGTACCCCGATCAGCGGAAGCCCCAGGTTTGTCGCCTGACTGTCATACATGCCTGCAGTCTCATAAAAGGCATTGCTGCCGCTGATGGGAAAGGCGAACAGCAGATGAGCCGGATACAGGCCTCTGGACTGTATGGTCCGGGCCGAAACATGCTGGATCACAAAATCTCCCGTCAGCATATAATCCAGAAAGGGAACCAGAAACCATGCGCTGAGCAGGCAGCTGTATATCACCGTCTTCGCCAGTACAAGAAAAGTCTGCTTCCGAAACACCTTCTTGATCTGAATCAGACACAGGAGAATGGTAAACAGTCCCACCAATTCACCGGTCAGCAAATGTGACTGAATCAGTCCGCAGAAACCAATAGTCAGCGGAATCCAGCTTTTCCGATACCCCTCGCTTTCCGGCTCCTGAGAAAACACCCTGTAAAATCCATATACCAGAACCGGAAGGAATGTCACAGCTATACTTTCTCCAAAGCCTCCTGTACAAAAAGTCTTGAAAAAGCGATAAACTGAAAGCGAATAAATAACCGCACAGACCAGTCCGATATATTTCTCCTCGAATATCTTTTTAAAGCAATAATATGACGTCAGCACCGTAGCCATATTCAGCAGAAAGAAAAACATGCGATAGCTGGTCAGAATGGTAAAGCCGACAAGCCGGAACAAAGCCATAAGATACAGTGCAGTCTCTCCATAAAAAATCGGAGACGCATAGCCATATCCCTGCTGCCATTCCGGAGCAATCCTGTTCGGAAACTGTCCGTTCAATATACTGTCCTTTATTCCCTCCACTCGTATTAAATGATATGCCAGGTCACCGCTGTTCGCGATATAATCCACCATCAGAGGCATGGAAGAAAAGAGAACAGTCAGCGCCAAAATAAAATGAACGGTCTTGTCCTTTGCAGTAATCCCAAATTGCCTGTCATATGCAAAATACAAATAGCACAGATTCACAAACAGTGCTGCTGCCGCTGCACAAAAAATCCAGATCCTGTTCAGCGCGTTGGTCTCCCTTATCGTAAGCCCGGACACCAAAAAACTTCCCTGGCCTCCGTATACCGCGTGAATACCAATTTTCGCCGCATCCTCCAGAAGCCACACTTGAAAATCAGTAGCCGAGGTTCCGGGATAACAGTTTTCCCCGTTTGTCAGCAATCCTTTATAGCCTGCAGTTCCTCGCGACACACCAATGCGATTCTGCATAAAGGTGTCTGTCTCATAGCGAAGTTCCACGGTGTACACTCCCCGCGGCAGAGAAATATCCTCAAAGTCTGCCATATTTCCCTTCTGTCCGGAGCTTTCCTCCACTTGACAGCTTCCTGTCTCCTGGTTCCAGCTTCCAAAATGAATAAGCATATTCTCCCGCCCATATTCATACACCTGATTTTTTCCGAATAAACCCGGAACACCCGCAAAAATCAGGAGCAGCTCCACCAAAAGCAGGATGCGAAAGGACTTTCTCTTTTTCAGATGCAATTCTCTGAGCTTCTCTTTCAATTCCATTCTCCTCCCATTCCCAATGCTGCATTTACACGCCCCACAGGCTATCCGTGTATACTATATCAGTTTTGCCTGTCTGTTGCAATTGTTATGACACCGGACTTGCGCTAAAACGCAAAATCCGGTAAGATAAGAGCGAAAGGATGAAAAATTATGTTTCGATTATGGGCAAGAACTTTCCGGGATAATCATTTGATGCAGGACACCTGCATAGAG
Organism: uncultured Acetatifactor sp.; assembly: GCA_910586835.1. Taxonomy (GTDB): domain Bacteria; phylum Bacillota; class Clostridia; order Lachnospirales; family Lachnospiraceae; genus Acetatifactor. Next base: position 32,314 of record CAJUJU010000034.1, on the reverse strand, counting down.
GACGGCAGCGACGATACGCGCACCCACAAGGTCTTTCGCGCGCTGGACGAAGTCTGCATTCAGTTTGATCTGAGCAGACCGGTATGGCTGGAGAAAAATATAGCGGAATTCAAACGGCACCGAAAAGTGCGCTTCGGCCAGGATAACTTTATAGACGACATAGATTTTGATTATCTTGAACTCCAGGTAATTGAAGAGGACTGAGCAAAGCTCAGTCCTCATATCCGTTGGGATTATTCTTCTGCCATCTCCAGGAGTCGGCGCACATTTCCTTAATGCCGTACTGTGCCTCCCAGCCAAGCTCCTTCTTTGCAAGACCTGCATCCGCGTAGCAAGATGCAATGTCGCCGGGGCGTCTTTCCTTAATGGCATAGGGTATCTTCACGCCCGTTGCCGCCTCAAAGTTCTTTACGATATCCAGCACGCTGTAGCCCGTTCCGGTGCCCAGATTATAGATCTTCAATCCGGCCTTTTCCTCAATCTTCTTCAGCGCCTTCACATGTCCCAGGGCCAGATCCACCACATGAATATAATCCCGGACTCCGGTTCCGTCAGGCGTATCATAATCGTCTCCGAATACACCCAGTTCCTTCAGCTTGCCAACCGCAACCTGTGTGATATAGGGCATGAGGTTATTGGGTATCCCGTTGGGATTCTCTCCCATGGTGCCGCTCTTATGCGCCCCGATGGGATTGAAGTATCGCAGCAGTATCACATTCCACTCGGGATCCGCCTTCTGGATATCCGAAAGAATCTGTTCCAGCATGGATTTGGTCCAGCCATAAGGGTTCGTGCACTGTCCCTTGGGGCACTCCTCTGTGATGGGAATGAAAGCCGGATTGCCGTATACCGTTGCGCTGGAGGAGAAGATGATGTTCTTCACGCCATGCTTTCTCATCACATCCACCAGAGTCAGCGTACCCGCTATATTATTCTCATAGTACTCCCAGGGCTTCTGCACGGATTCTCCCACCGCCTTCAGCCCGGCGAAGTGAATAACCGCGTCCACCGGCGCTGCGGAAAAAATCTTTTCCAGGGCTTCCCTGTCAAGAATATCCGCTTTGTAAAAAGGAACCTTTTTGCCGGTGATGGCTTCCACCCGCTCCAGCGACTTCTCACTTGCATTGCTGAGATTGTCGAGCACGACCACCTCATAGCCTGCCTGCTGCAGTTCCACTACCGTATGACTGCCGATATAACCGGCGCCGCCTGTGACTAAAATTCTCATACCGCTACCTCCTTGCCCGCCCGGCGGGCATTAAGCTGTTTTGTTGTTGCTTCCCTTATAAAATATCGAAAATATCCTTTGTTTTCAATATTTATTTGTTATGAGAATCTGTCAAAATGTTAGCTATAGTTCTACCCCGTTTTGTTTTAAAAGCTCTCTTGCGCTCTCCACGGAATCAATGCCCGTCTTGTTCTTGATGGGCGCAAACTCCTTCTCCCGCACTACTTCAAAGGGAAGGCAGTTCTTCATCTGATGGATCATATCCAGCACCAGATTCTCATACTTATAGCCGTTGGGCTCCTCCGGCTTCACCTGTACCCCCTCCTCATTGAGATAAGGTATCTTCTTTTCCACAATATGAAGAGGCAGCTTTTTCTCCAGGATTTCCACCAGCTCCGAAACACGGAAGAGATAGTTCAGGATTACGCCGAAATAATAGGCGGGATCGCCGCTCTCATCCCTGGCGGTCATCAGCTCCTCCGTCAGCTCATAATACTCCACAATAGACGGTCTCCCGTCCTCCAGACACACAACTCCGACCTTTTCATCCGGCGCGTTCTTGCGCACTACCTTTGCTCCCACGCCGCAGTCTCTCTGAATCACAGCCCCCACAAAACAGGGATCCGCAATCCGCTGAAGCACATTGTCTACGGCAAATACATTCAGCCACTCAATGCCCTGCTGCTGCACGAAGTCCAGAAGCCCCGCCTTCTTCAGCGAAATAAACCATCCGCCGTTTCCGTTGGGTGAGGTGGAAAGCTTTCCCTTCTCCTCCAGGTAAATCTTTCCCTCATAATCTGTGGCAGCCGCCATTTCCTGCATGAAGAAATGCACATATTCCGCCCGGTAGCCGAAATAGTCATGCTCCTTCAGAAAGCGCACCGTAGCCTCGTGGTTCTTGTCGCTGGTCATGACAAACAACTGGAGCCAGGTTCCCGACAGGCGCACCACCTCCATCAGATTGTTGACCAGACACTCAAAAATATACAATTCCCTGGTAAGACCCACATTATACATTCCCTTCGGGTCATCGGAACCAAGCCTGGTGCCCATTCCTCCCGCCAGCAATACCGCTCCCACTTTTCCTGCCCGGATCGCTTCCAGACCCGTGGCTGTAAAGCTTTCCCGGTTTGCCTCGATCTCCGGCAGCTGCATGGACGCCAGAGGCGTAATCACGCCTTTCTGCGCCAACGCCTCGCGGTTTTTGCACGCCTGGGGAACGCTCATATCCGCCGCCTCGATCTGAGCCAGAAGCCCTTCTTTCTGTTCCTCGCTCAATTCCTCATAATACCTCAGCAGATGCTGCTGACCATAATGCTCCAGTTTTTCCCTTGCCTGTTCCAAATTCATACTCATATTCAAACCCATCTGCACGCTGCGGCGCGCACCTTTGTACCGGCAGAATCTATCAGGCATAATACAGCCCCGCCGGTACATTCCCTGCCGGATACGCATTTTTATCCGGCACTCCGCACATGCTCTTCTGACGGCATCGGCAGACCCTGTCGTTCTGAAACCAGTATAACAGAACATTTCACTGCGTTCAACTTAATTCCAACGAATCAAAAAAGTCGATACCGCCCGTTTTTTCCTTCTGATATCTCAGGAAAAAAGCCTTCATCTCCGGATCATTCTCTCCGATATCCGCCAGAATCCCATCCATATTTTCACCGGTCAAACAGCCCAGCTCTGCAAACAGGCCGTAATATGCCCTGTCCTCCCCATGCTCCCGCAGAATGACCTGCCAGGTCTCGTCCCCCTCGCCGCCTTTGGTATGGCTCCTCAGATAATCCTCCAGCCTCTTTCTGAAGGCCGCCTCCAGTCCCCTGGGATGCAGCAGCCGAAGCAGAGCCAGCCGCACCTTTCCCTTTCTTCTCTCGCTGATGTAAGCCGCAAGATCCGTGCTGCCATAATCCTCCTCGCCGCAGAGAACCTGTCTGGAATACCCCTCCTGATCCGGGGCCACAAGCAGGGCCGCCAGCCGGGCATCCCACTTGGACAGCCATTCCCTGCTCCCCACCGCCGGAAGCTCCAACAGGTAATAGGCATCCATATCCCGCACCGCAGCGGCGAGAAGCTCCGGCTGAAATCTCTCGTTTTCCCCGCACTCCCTCTGAGAAATCCCGGTCAGACAGCCGCACTCCAGAAATACATTTTTTCCAAACCGGATATTCCTTTCCGGAAATACCGCCTCCCACAGATTGGCACAGTAGGCAAAGGCCCAATCCCCCACTGCCTCCAGACTATCCGGCAATGTAATCCTTCTGAGCCCTTTTTTGCTCAGGAAAGCCTTTTTCCCAATCTCCGCCACCGGATATCCCTCCAGGACGGCAGGTATGACAAGCTCGGCTGCCTGTCCGTGAAATCCCGTGATATATGCTTTTTCCTTCTCTATGGTATAATGCAGGCTGCCTCCAGCCAGCTCCAGTTCCCTCTCCTGCATAGTACTCTCCCAACCTCCGCAGGGAAATCTCCCTTTCCGGCAGTCTGTGTCTTGTTGTCAGTCAGGCTTCCATTCCCAGTCTTTACTCTGCTCTCAGCTCTGTTTTCAGTCCAGTTTCAGTTCTGCAATCTGAGCTTTGATATCGTCGCTTCGCTCGCTGAGCATCAGTTCCTGATTATGCCTTTGGTAATCCGGGCTTCCGAAGGTGGCGATGAACTGCGCAGACGTGGTGTTTACCGTCAGCTCCGTGACCAGAATCAACAGTTCATTCCCCTTGTCAAACGCCTCCTCCACAAAGGAAAAAAGTGCATGCAGCTCTCCCTGCACCTTCTCTGTCTCCTGCTTCATACGCGCCACCAGCGCAGTGTATTTCTCCTTCAGAAAGCCATATGCTTCCCGGGCGTTGGAAGCCTCCCCCACATACAATTCCCTGCGGCGCTCTTCCAGAAAGCCGATCACACTGCGGTATTTCTTCCTGCCAGCCTCAGACAGAGAGTTGGCGCGATACAGACTTTCCAGAAGCTTCTTCCGCCCCTGGGCCTGTCTCTCCAATTCGGAAAAAATCCGTTCCAGGCCGCCTCCTGTCTGACCTTCTCCGGAGACATTTTGTTCCGAATCACAGACCTCTCCGACAGCCTTCAGCGGCTTTTTCAGTTCCGACAGAAAAGCCGCCTGCTCCATGATTTCCTTCATATCAGCCTGCATCCTGTCCAACAGCATTCCCAGCAGAGACAGCCTCTCGTCAAAGGCGGCCTCTCTCGCCCGCGCCAGCGCCGAGACAGACGGTCTGCCCGCCAGGATATCGGCAATGCGATAATCCTTTTTATATTTATTGTACAGATCATAATAGGCAGTAAATTCCTTCACCGCCTTCTCATTCCGAAGATACTGTCCCACCAGGGTCTCATCCACCGGAAGCTGCTCCTCCTCATAGAGCATCAGAATCTCCGACAGATCCTCCCAGCCTCTGGCCGTCACAAAATCACGTCCTCTGGAGGTCATTTCCATGCAGTAAAAATGCTCCTTCTTCAGGTCAAGATAGCTGACCACCGCATTGTGGATTCCCTTCTCCACCGCGTATTCCCTCCAGACGCGGTAATCCGGCTCCACCTCCATAATCTTCAGCCGGTCGCAGGTCACCACGTCAAATTCCCGGACGGATTTATTATACTCCGGAGGATTTCCCGCTGTGACGATCACCCAGCCCTCCGGCACCCTGTGCCGTCCGAAAACCTTATATTGCAGAAACTGCAGCATGGAAGGAGCCAGCGTCTCGGACACACAGTTGATCTCATCCAGAAACAAGATGCCCTCCCGCCTGCCGCTGGCCTCCATGGTGTCGTAGACGGAGGCGATAATCTCGCTCATGGTATACTCGGACACACTGATTTTTTCTCCGCCATAGGTTTTCTCCGTTATATAGGGAAGCCCCAGCGCGGACTGTCTTGTGTGGTGTGTCATGGAGTAGGCCACCAGCGCTATTCCCATCTCCTGGGCGATTTGTTCCATAATGGCAGTCTTTCCGATTCCCGGCGCACCCAGGAGAAAGACGGGACGCTGCCGCACCACCGACACCCGGTATTCTCCAAACTCGTTTTTCTTCAGATACAGATTTACGGAATTCTTAATATACTCTTTTGCCTGCTTAATGTTCATCTGACTGCCTGTCCTCCAACTCATCGCTCTCCAGAATCACTTTCATGCTCCAGGGCGGCACCGGCCCTCTGTTTTCATCCTCATCCAGAAAAGCAAAAATCACATCGTAATCCGGCATCCTCTCCGGATAGATTCCATAACCGTCGGTAAAATAAATCAGGCCCCGAAGCCTTTCAAGCTCTCCCTGCTCCTGCAGCTGTTCCACATATTCGAACACCGGCCGAAAGTCCGTGGCGCCGAAACCGCTCAGCTTCCCATACCTCAGAAACGTCTCGAAATCTTCCTGGCAGGTGATTCTGGTGTCGCTCTGCACCTCGCTGTCACACTGAATAATGTGCACGTTTATCTTATGGAAAAAGTTTTCGCTGCTCTTCAAAATGGAGAATGTCTTTCTCAAAAATGCCCTGACAACAGGCCCCCGGCAGGAGGCCGAGGTGTCGATGGCAATGACGAACTCCCGCACCTTCTTCGTCTCCCGGTACTCCAACGGTTCGATCAGCGGCAGATTTCCATACCTGGTCAGACCATAAGTATAATAAATATAGTCAAACTCGTCGTCGCTGACGGCAAGATCCTCTCCCGTGACCGCAAACCGGCGGAGGATCTGACTGTAATCAAAGCGCTCTCTCACCGCCTCCTCCAGATTCTTCTCCAGAGTTTCCGCGCCTGCCTTCCCCCGGGTAAAGGACTTCAGCTCCGCCCTCACCCGTTCACTGATCTTCTTCCACTGTTCCCGGGTGAGCTCCAGCTGTTGTGCCGGCTTCCAGAGGGAATGCACATCCCTGAAAAACAAACCTGTCAGCTCCCGTCGTTCTCCCTGCGTGGGAGGGTTTTTCCGAAAATACCGGTAGATCCGTTCTGCCGTCAGGGGACCGATGTCCTCCCTCAGTACCTTAAGCTTCCCGGCAGCTTCCCCATCCTGTTCCAGTGCCGCTCCGCCGGATCCCATATCCAGAATCACGTTTTCCACCGCGATATCCGCCGCCATGTCCCACAGTTCTCCCTCCAGGCGATCATACTGAAAGCTGTGGGAAAAGATGCAGTGCAGCAGCATATGCAGATAGACCCGCGACACATACTGGGGCCTTTCCCGATAGAGTTTCAGCACATATACGGGATCATAGAAAAGGGTCTGCCCGTCCGTTGCCAGACAGCCCGTCCCCCCACGTTCCTCCACATGCAGCTGTGCCAGCGCCGCGTCAAAAAAGCGCAGATGCATCAGGATATCATCATGAGCCAGCGTCATAACCTGTCCCGCCAACGATGAAATTTTCTTTTGCTCTGTCTCCCTGTCAGTCAAGCTCCACCCTTACCTTTCTGCTGATAACCTGTTTCTATGGGATGCTATCTTGCTCCCGATCTATTTTAACACTAAATTCCGAATTTTATCATTGTTCTCTTGTCCCAACAAACAGGCTCCATCCGGTCTGAAAATATCCGCCGCCTTCCTGTTTGGTATATTTTGAAAACCATGGCCTTATTATATCAAACAAGTGCATTTATGTAAATGACACAGCACCGGTTCCCAGTCCAATACAGCAGACAACAATAGGAACGCAAAACAGCTCCGGCGCCCGGTCGGAAAGCCCAAACGTCACTTATTATATGACCGGCTTCTACGCTCCGCAGGCGCCAGAGCTTCCTCTTGAAAAATTATATCGTGCTCCCGTGTTGGTGCAGATACTTTTCCTTTGTGGCAAGCCCCCCGCGGATATGACGCTCGGATTTATTCACATCCAGCACTTGCCGGGCCTGCTTCGCCAGGGTTGGATTGATTTGCATGAGGCGATCCGTTACATCTTTATGTACAGTGCTCTTTGATACGCCGAATGCTTTTGCGGTCTGTCTCACCGTGGCATTTGAGTCGATGATATAATTTGCGATGCTGATGGCACGCTCCTCGATGTAGTCCTTCAAAGAAATACCCCTTGAGAATCTTTTTTACAGTGTATGAAAGATTCTCAAGGGGTATGCCTGCCCATTGTCAATTACATCCTGTCTCTCTGAAGATCACCCTATTTCTCACAGGCTTTCGCCCATTCTGCCTCCCGGAAGCCGACACACACCGTCTTTTCCCCGATCAGCAGGGGGCGCTTTACCAGCATGCCGTCCGTAGCCAAAAGGGCAAGCATCTCCTCGTCCGTCATGTCCCCCAGCCTGTCCTTCAAATGCAGCTCTTTATAGAGTATACCGCTTGTGTTAAAAAACTTCCGCACGGGCAGACCGGCCCTCGCAGCCCACGTCCGGAGCTCCTCCGCAGTGGGATTCGCCTCCTTAATGTGCCGGCTTTCATAGTCTGCTCCCTGCTCCTTCAGCCAGGCCTCCGCCTTTTTACATGTGGTGCATTTCGGGTATTGTACAAACAGCATCTTCTCTGCCTCTCCTCTCGTCTTGACAATCTCTTTCTTACCGGTCGATTTCTGCCGCCTTCAGCTTTATGATATCGAACCGCCCTGCTACATTCTCCTGATACTCCAGGCTCACCGAGATTCCTTTTTCCTCATATATTCCGATCAGCCATTCCAGATCGCTGCCTTGCTCCGCCACAAAGTACACGGCATCTCCCTCAAGCAAAGCCATTCCCGGGGAAGTAAATCCAAAATGACCGTATTTCTCCTCACAGAGAGGGCTTTTTGACAGCCATCCGCCGCAGATATCATAATTCTCCGGCCGTGAGAGCTCTTCACCGAAAATTTCCTGAGAATAATTTACGGTGGAGTATACATCCATAAAGTAGAAGCTTTCCTCCCGCTCCGAGCAGTACTCCAGCAAAGCCTTCCACTCTCTGTTAAAGTCTACCGTCTCCCTGTAAAAGACTCCGAATCCGCCCCAGGAACAGACAGCCACAGCGCCTGCCCCGGCCAGAAGCAGTCCCGCCGTCCCCGGATACAGCCATCCCGCTTTTGAGGATTTTCCCCATTTCTCCAGATAACTCAGTTCCTCAAACACCAGCAGCAACAGACAGACAATCTCCATGAGAAACAGGGAATGCGTCACTCTGGGCGGCGTCCTCTGCTTCAGTATAATATACATCCAAAGCACGGAACGCGTGGAAAACATCAAAAATACATAAACCAGATTCCGCGTCCGCCGGGTAAAACAGGTCATTACAAGCAACGCAAGATACAGGCCAACGCTCACAAGGTTCCAGGGATAATCATCCGCCGCCACTACCGGATCTCCCAGCACTCTGTGCACATAGGACCACAGTCCCTCCCGGAGCGGCAGGGTAAACATCCGCATGTAGAGTCGTTCCAATCCCTGATACTGCGCCACACGCTTTTCATTGGCATAGTCCACTACTTTTTTCAGTGTCTCTGAGGTAATCTCTTCATCCAGGGCAAAATTATAATTTTTCAGAAGCGCATATTGCCCTTCCGAAATATCCGCAGACTCATAAAACTCCCGGTTTTCCTCATAATCAGGCAGCGTCAGGAAATCATAAAGCTGCGTCCGATAAGTATCCACCCGCTTATATTCCTGCCATGAACCGCCATATCCGGCCCGATTCAGCAAAAGCAGCACAGCCACACCGCAGATCAGGCTTCCGCCTGCCAATGCCCATTTCTTCAGGTCTCTTCTGTTAAAACGTCTCAGAACCATCAGACAGGTAAACGGTAAAAGAAAGAGAAAAATTTCTGTCCGGAGACAGCAGGTAAACCAAAACTGCAGCAAAATACCTATAAACTCCGGAATTCCTTTTCTCTCGAAAAAGCTTCCCTCCATATCATACAAGCGCAGCGTAGCGGAAGCCATAAGAAGCGCAGCCGCATAGGTATACTGAACGATAACCAGCTCGCTGACCATCATGCCAAAAAGGAGAAGGTTAACCGCCGCAGCCAAAATCAGCTTATAAGCATTTTTTTTAATTTTCAGCTTTTCAACCAGGGAGCTCAGAATGGAACAAAGAGAAAAAAACTGGCAGAGCACCATCGCCGCACCGAACCAGGGAACCTTTCCCCATATCCTGTACAGCAGGCAAAACAGCCCATTCAGAGGAATCCCTATCGAAACATTGTGCACATCCGGCGTTCCGGAATATTGCCCCGACAAAATTGCATTCACAAACACATCGTCGTTCATGGCATACCGATAGTCAAAAAGGCAGGCCAATAAAATCAGCATGCCTGCCGTGACCGCCGCCTCCGCCGCCAGTATGGATCGTTTTCTTCCTTCGATTTCTTTCCTCATGCCCTTCTCTCTGTCTTTCCTCTCCGCTTCATTTTAACGATGCCGCCAGGTCGTCCTGGAAAACAGAATCAGGATCGGAAAGATCTCAAGCCTCCCGGCAAGCATATCCATAATCAGAACCAGCTTGGAAAAGGTACTGTATGCCGCAAAATTACACGCCGGGCCCACCGTCTCAAAGCCCGGACCGACATTGTTGAAGCAGGCCATCACCGCGGAAATGTTGGTTGTGATGGAAAAACCGTCCACGGAAACCAACAGATAACTGATCCCGATGATAATCACATAGGCTGCCAGATAGGCGTTGGTGTTCTGCAGAATCTTCTCTCCCACGGGATGCCCGTTGACCCGCACCGCCTGCACCTTCTGGGGATGCACCACCTGACGCACGCTTCTGTGAAGGCTCTTCAGCACCAGCAGCGCCCTGCCGCACTTAAATCCGCCGCCGGTGCTTCCCGCGCTGGCCCCTATCACCATCAGGCACAACAGAATAGCCTTGGAAAATCCAGGCCACAGGTCAAAGTCCGTGGTGGCATAGCCGGTGGTGGTCACAATGGAAGCAACCTGGAACGCCGCGTGCCGAACCGTCTCCCCCAGCGTCTCATAGTAGCCCTTCAGGTTCAGGGTAATCAGAACAATGCTGCCCGCCACCACACCCAGGTACAGCCGCAGCTCCTCGTCCCGAAACACATTCTTAAACTGCCGGATCAGCAACAGATAGTAACAGCTGAAATTCACACCAAACAACAGCATAAACACCGTACACACATTCTGTATATATGGGCTGTAGCCCGCAATGCTGTCGTTTCTCACACCGAAACCGCCCGTCCCAGCCGTTCCGAAGGCGGTGCAGACCGCCTCAAACAGGGACATTCCCCCCGCCAGCAAAAAAATAATATTCACCACGGTCAGCAGAATGTATAAAATATACAGGATTCCTGCCGTCTTTTTCATCTTGGGCACCAGTTTGCCCACATTGGGCCCGGGGCTCTCCGCCCGGAGCAGGTGCATGGTAAATCCGTTGTCGCTGCCTCCCACCGACGAGACCGCCAGCAAAAATACCAGTACTCCCATACCGCCCAGCCAATGGCTGAAGCTTCTCCAATAGAGGATTCCCATAGGAAGCTCCTCCACCGCGGGCACCACGGAAGCGCCTGTGGTGGTAAAGCCAGACACAATCTCAAAAAAAGCGTCTATAAATCTGGGAATCGCACCCGAAAAACAGAAGGGAAGGCACCCCAGCAGACTCATGACAATCCAGCTGATTCCCACACAGGCCAGGCCGTCCTTCGCATAAAATTTATTTTTTGATCCCCGGCAGAGTAACATGAGCAGACCCGAGACCCCAAGGATGATCACCAGACTCCACCAGAAGGCATGCGCCGACGCGTACTCTCTCTTCCACAGACTGATGAGCAGGGCCGGAACCATAAACACACCCTCCACCACCAGTATCTTGCCGATGAATCTTCCCATCATTTTATAGTTCATGGCAAACCTCACCCATTATTCAAAAATATCGTTCAGCTGATAAATTCCCTTTTCACCGTTGGTCACTATGATCAGGGTATCGCCCCGTTCAAAGGAAGAATCACCGTTCGGAATCTCCTGTCTTGCCCCTCTGGTAATGCATACCACCAGGACTCCCTTTTTCAGTCTCAGGTTCTTTAACGGTTCCCCGCAGTGCAGCGTGCTGTCATCCGCCAGAAACTCCACCGCCTCCGCCTGCCCGTCCGCGATGGAATGAACCGTGAGCGCCGCCCCGGTCTGGTTCTTCATGGCACGGACATATCTGACAATAATATTACAGCACAGCTCCTTGGGACTGATCACGCTGCCAAGCGCAAGATTTCCAAGAATATTTGCGTTGTCCATCCGCCCCAGCTTGGTGATGACCTGAGGGACACCGCAGCTGGTGCCGTAGAGAGAAATTACCATATTCAATTCATCCAGCCCTGTCATGGTCACAATGGCGTCGCAATCCGAAATTCCCTCGCTCTCCAGCAGGAACTGACTGCTGGCATCGCCGTGAATGATACAGGTGTCGGGGAGGATGGCTGCCAACTGATTACACCTCTCCAGATCACGCTCTATCAGCTGTACCCTGATTCCGCTGCGCTGCAGCTGCTTGGCCAGATAATAGCTCGCTCTGCCGCCGCCGCAGAGGATGACGCGCTTTACCTTATGGGTGATCACCCCCAGATTTTTTAGCAGTACTGTCAAGGTTTCCGTGGAAGCCGTCACAAAAATCCGGTCGCCTTTCTTCAGCACAAAATCACCGCCGGGCATGATGGCTTTTCCGTTTCTCAGAACCGCACATACCAGAATCTTACATTTCACAATGCCGTTCATATCGTTCAGCGCCACATTGCAGAGCTTGCTGTTTTCCTCAATCCGCAGCTCCACAATCTCCACACGGCTCTTGGCGAAGGTGTCCCGCTTCAAAAAACCCGGATAACGCAGAAGCCTGGCAATCTCCGCCGCCGCCTGCTTCTCCGGGTTTACCGTCATGGAAAGGGCAAACATTTCCCGCATGGCATAGATCTGATCCGTATATTCCGGGTTCCGCACGCGGGCAATGGTATGAATCTTCGGATTCAGGCTGTGAGCCGTCATGCAGCAAAGCAGATTGATCTCGTCGGCGCCCGCCATCGCAATCAGCAGATCTGCTTCTCTGGCGCCCGCCTGCTCCAGCACATCCATGGAAGCACAGTTTCCCTGTACCACCATTACATCATAGCGCTCCTCGCTGGACTCCAGCACCTTGGGATTCGAGTCGATCAGCGTCAGCTCATCCCCTTCCGCAGACAGCTGCCTGGTCAGAGTAGCTCCCATTTTGCCGTCCCCGGCAATGATAATTTTCACGGTTATTTCCTCCGCAAAGTTTCTATATTTGTGTTCACAGACAGAACTCTGCCATTCGGCCGTTTCCTGCCTTAAATAAGCACATTATAGCATAAATTGCTCCGCAATTTACGCTGGATGTCCATCCGGACGTTTTCTGTCCCAAATAAGCACATTATAACATATATCCCCAAAAAGACAACAAGGTTTATCCGTCGGCCATGGCGCGCAGCAGCTGTATCTCTGCCTGGTAGCCGTCCAGCTCGTTTGGCGTCTCCAGATAAAAGGGCAGCTCTCTGAGCTTGGGATGCGTCACAATCCCGCGAAACGCCTCCATACCGATACAGCCCTGCCCGATTTTCTGGTGCCTGTCCTTGCGGGCACCGCAGGGATTCATGGAATCGTTGAGATGAACCGCCCGCAGCCGGGAAAGTCCCAGCACTTGTTCAAATTCCTCCAACACCCGCTCCAGGTCTCCGGCAATATCGTAGCCGCCGTCCCACACATGGCAGGTATCCAGACAGATTCCCACCCGATCCGACAGTTCTACCCTGTCAATGACAGCGCGCAGTTCCTCAAAGCTGCGCCCTACTTCAGTTCCTTTTCCGGCCATGGTCTCCAGAAGCACCACCGTATGCATTCCCTCCCAGAGTGTCCGGTTGAGTGCATCGGCAATGAGCCTGATTCCCTCCTCCGCCCCCTGTCCCACATGACTTCCGGGATGAAAATTGTACATTACGCCGGGAATCATCTCCAGGCGTCTCAGGTCATCCGCCAGCGTCTCCAGAGCAAATGCCCGGGTACGCTCCTCTTTGGCACAGGCATTCAGCGTATAGGGCGCATGTGCCAGGGGACTTGCAATCCCCGCAGTCCCGAAATGCTCCTTCATGGCATCCACATCCTCCTGCAGCCAATCCTTTGCAGCCCCGCCCCGGGGATTCCTGGTAAAAAACTGAAAGGTGGCAGCCCCGATGGACTCCGCCGTCTGTGACATGGCGAGAAAGCCTTTGGAAGACGAAAGGTGGCATCCGATTCTCAACATAGTTACACTCCCCTCCATACCGCCGCTTCCCGGCGACACATATCTGTACAGAAAATGTCATTCTCAGGCAAGACCGTCAGATAATCCGCCGAACGGAAAGTATCGTCCTGTACTGCGCCCTGCTGACCTTGATTCCTGTTCTCGCATTGCTGGCGTGGACGATCATACCGCCGCCGATATACATGCCGACATGGCCGTCATAGCAGATAATATCTCCCGGCTGGGCATTCTCATACGACACCTCTGTCCCCGCACTTCTCTGCTGGTAAGAGGTTCTGGGAATACTGTAGCCGAAATTCTGATAAATCCTGTAGGTGAATCCGGAGCAATCCGCCCCGTTGGTCAAACTGGTTCCCCCTGACACATAAGGATTCCCCACAAACTGGCAGGCATACTTTGCAATGGTTTTTCCCTTGTCGCTTCCCGTGGCTGCGTTGATAATCCCGGTATAATTCGTAGGGTTAACAGTGATATTAGCCGCATTTTGCGCCGCCTGCAGCTGCTTCAGCTTCTGTTTATCCTGCTGCAGAAGCTTTTTCGCCACCGCCGCCTCCTGCTGCGCCCGTTTGATTTCCGCCGCAAAATTAGCGGACTCCTGCTTCTTTTTCTCAAGCTTTTTATCCAGATCCGCCTGCAGCCCCTTCAGCTCGGTCTTATCCGCCTCCAGATTCTGCCTGTCCTGATCCAGCCCGGCCTTTTCCTCCTCCAGACGGTCCCACAGCTCATGCACCAGATTCTTTGTCTCCACAAACTCGTCCAGCCGGTTCATGCTGTACTCGTACACTCTCTCCACATAATCCATCTGGTTCAGGATGTCAGACAGTCCTTTTCCCTCCAGAAAAGCCGACAGGTAAGAGATATCCTTGTTTTCATACATCATGCGGGTACATTCCATCATGCTCTGCCGCTGGGCCTCCTCCTGGCCCACCGCCTCCTCATACTCCGCCTGTGTATCATTGATCTGTACCTGTTTGTCCGCAATTTCTGCTTCCTTCTGGACAATCTCTTCCTCCAGAAGGCTCACGCTGGCCATGGTATTGATGATCTCGGCATTCAGATCGGCAATCTGCTCCTCTATGATGTCCTGCTCGTCCTCCAGCCCTGCAATCTGTGAGTTCAGCTTATCCAGTTCATCCTGATGCTTGTTGATATTGTTCTGAATCTCACCGATGGTAGTAGCTTCCGCCACCATGGCGTCCGGAATCCCGGAAGATACCGCCGCCGCGGTCAGCCCCGCAACCAATATAAAATTGATACATTTTCCGATTTTTTTTCTGCTGTCTTTTTTCATAGAAAAAGCATACCACATTCCGGCATGCTTTTCATCTCCAAAAAAATTAATTAAATTTAATTTTTACAGTTCGCAGTTGTTCACCGTTCTGGGGAAGGGCACAACATCCCGGATATTGCTCATACCCGTGAGATACATTACGCATCTCTCAAATCCCAGCCCAAATCCCGCATGGCGTGCCGAACCATATTTTCTCAGATCCAGGTAGAACCCGTAATCCTCCTTATTCAGCCCCAGTTCCTCCAGCCTGCTCTCCAGGATCTCCAGCTTGTCTTCCCTCTGGCTGCCGCCGATGATCTCCCCGATTCCCGGCACCAGACAGTCCATGGCCGCAACGGTTTTGCCGTCCTCGTTCAGCTTCATATAAAACGCCTTGATCTCCTTGGGATAGTCCGTCACAAACACCGGGCGCTTGAATACCTCCTCCGTCAGGTAACGCTCATGCTCTGTCTGCAGATCGCAGCCCCAGTATACCTTATAGTCGAAGGCATCGTTATGCTTCTCCAGAATCTCTATGGCCTCGGTATAGGTCACATGGCCAAAGTCGGAATTCACCACATGCTCCAGCCGCTCCAGCAGTCCCTTATCCACAAACTGATTGAAAAATGCCATCTCCTCCGGCGCGTTCTCCATCACATAACGGATCACATATTTCAGCATGCTCTCCGCCAGAAGCATGTCATCCTTCAAATCCGCAAAAGCCATCTCCGGCTCGATCATCCAGAACTCAGCCGCATGGCGTGTGGTGTTGGAATTCTCCGCCCGGAAGGTAGGCCCGAAGGTGTAGATATTCTTAAACGCCATGGCAAAGGTCTCCCCGTTGAGCTGTCCGCTCACGGTCAGATTGGTGGGCTTCCCAAAGAAATCCTGGCCGAAGTCCACCTTTCCCTCCTCCGTCCGGGGCACATTTGTCAGATCCAGCGTGGTCACCTGGAACATCTCCCCGGCACCCTCGCAGTCGCTTCCGGTAATCAGAGGGGTATGCACATAGACAAATCCTCTCTCCACAAAAAAGCTGTGGATGGCGTAAGCAATCAGCGAACGCACACGAAATACGGCCTGAAAGGTGTTCGTTCTGGGACGAAGATGCGAAATGGTACGCAGGTACTCAAAGGAATGGCGCTTTTTCTGCAGCGGATAATCCGCCGTGGAAACGCCCTCCACCAGTACCTCCTCCGCCTGCATCTCAAAGGGCTGCTTTGCGTCCGGAGTAGCGACCACGGTTCCGCGGACGATCAACGCAGCTCCCACATTCATCTTGCAAAGCTCCTGGAAATTGGAAAGCTTCTCCCCGTATACCACCTGCAGCGGCTCAAAGAAGGTTCCGTCGTTGATCACCAGAAACCCGAAATTTTTGGAATCCCTGTTGCTGCGAACCCATCCTCCCACCGTAACCTCCGTACCCAGGTACTTTTCACGGCTGCGGTAAAGCTCCCTGATGTCTGTCAAATTCATGCTGTTATCTCCTTTTCTATTCATTTTCCGTGACGGTCACCTTTTGAACCAGATATTCCATCACTTTCTCATTCATAAAGAAATTGCGGTAATTTTCTCTGGAGATATTCCCCATATATTCCTCCACCGTTCCATATCCCGTGGCAGCGGCCTGTTCCTCCAGGATAGACTGCAGTTCTTCATCGCTGACCGCAAGCCCCTCCGCGTTGGCAACTGCCTGCATTGCGAGATCCTGCTTCAGCGTCTCCTCCGCATAAGTATTGATCACTTCCTCCTTTGTCATACCAAAGGCGTACATGGCGTAGGAGTCCGCCGTACTCCCGTACATGGCGGCGTTTCTCTCCAGACTTTCCGAGATCATCTCCCGATAATCCTCCACCAGCTCCTCAGGAAGCTCACCGAAAGTGCAGCACTCCATCAGCGCTCCCATGATGCCGTTCTGGACGCTGTTGTTGTAATTCGCCTGCGCGTCGGAATACAGATAGTCATACAGATACTGGTTCAGCCCTTCCACGGTGCTTACATTCTCCACACCCAGGGACGCGGCCACCAAGTCCTGCATCTCTTCCACCGGAATCTTCCCGGGAACAATATAATGTACCGTCACGGTGAACACCACCGCCTGTCCGGCCAGATCCGCGTTTTTGTACCCCTCCGGAAACCGCAGATCCAGATCTACCGTCTCCCCGGGCATGACGCCCACCAGCCCGTCCTCAAAACCGTCGATAAACTGACCGCTGCCTATGGTGAGTCTTGCGCCCTGCGCCGTTCCTCCCGCAAAGGCAACACCGTCCTTCTTTCCCTCATAGTCCATGACCACAATATCCCCCACAGCCACGGCGCGGTCGGTGATCCCCCCGGTCTCTGCGGTCACACCGCTCAAGTAGACATCGTTCAGAAGCGCTTCCAGCTCCTCCGGATCCACCGAGGCGGCATCCGCCTTCACCTGAAGATTGGCGTAATCCCCCAATGTCACATATTTTTCCACCTTCATCTGGTTCAACGGTACGTTCACCTGGCTGCCGCACCCGGCAAGAAGAACTGCCGTCACCAGCGCCGTCAACGCTCCCGCAATCTTTTTCTTCATCTTTTCTGCCTTTCCTCGTTTTTCTTTTATTCTTTATAACATATCATTCCACATTTTGCAATTACAACAACGGTGACATCAGCCTGCACACCTGTTCCTTGAAACGGATTTTGAGGCATCTTGCCGCATAGGAATCCATGGTGATCTGCGTGCAGTACTTCAAATCCTCCCGAAAGATCTCCTCCATCTGTTCCGCCTTCTTTTTGCTGTACACCACGGCGTTCACCTCGAAATTCAGCGCAAATGAGCGGATATCCATATTTGCCGTGCCATAGCAGAGGATCTCCCCGTCCACGATGATTCCCTTGCTGTGGAGAAAGCCATTGTCATAGGTATAGCAGTTGGCTCCTGCCCTCAGCAGCTCGCCCATATAGGAATAGGTCGCCCAGTACACAAAGGGATGATCCGGCTTGCAGGGAATCATCAGATTCACCTCTATGCCGGAACGCACCGCTATCAGCAGAGAATTCAGCACCGCTTCGTCCGGAATAAAATAGGGCGTCTGAATACAGATCCTCTTTTTCGCCTTTGTGATCAGGCGGATATAGTTGTCCCGAATCTGCTCCAGTGAATTATCCGGGCCGCTGCTGATGATCTGAAGCGCACAATGATCCCGCTCCCCCTTGGGAGGAACCAGCAGCAGGCGGCTGTCTTCAAACAGCTTCTCCCCGGCGGCATAATTCCAGTCCAGAATAAACCGAAGCTGCAGCCCCAGCACTCCCTCTCCGGTAATGCGCAGATGCGTGTCCCGCCAATGCCCGAACCGGGGATCCAGGTCAATATACTCCCTGCCGATATTAAAGCCCCCCACATAGGCCGTCCTGTTGTCGATGACCACGATCTTCCGGTGATTCCTGTAGTTGATACGAAGCTGCAGCCTGCCCAGTATGGCGGGAAAGAATTCCGCGGTCCGGATTCCCGCAGCCTCCAGCTGTCTCCAGTAGCTGCGCCTGACGCTGCGGCAGCCCATTCCGTCAAAAAGCACCCTGACCACCACCCCTTCCGCCGCCTTTTTCTTCAGCACCTCCACAATCCGCTGAAAAAGCACGTCGTTTCGGATAATATAGTACTGCAGATGGATAAAATGCTCCGCCGTCTCCAAATCCGCAATCAGAGCGTCGAATTTTTCGTTTCCGTCCGTAAAGATATCAATATCGTTTTCCCCCAGCAGAACCGCATCCGCCGTCTCCATATTATACATGATCAGATCCGTATATTCCGCAGCGTCGCTTCTGATTTTATCCGGCCGGTCTTTCAGCAAAAGCTTCTGATCCCGGATGATCTCATGGATGTTATCCTCCAGCTCCTTTTCCTGAAACATTTTCCGCTTGCGCAGATCCACGCCGAGAAACAGGTAGAAAACAAAACCGATGCCGGGCAGAAAGAACAGCAGAAGCAGCCACGCCCAAACGCTCTTCGGATCCCGCCTCTCAAAAAAAACAATCGCTATGGCAAAAAGCATGTTCCAGAACAGCATACTTCCCGCCGCAAACATCATTACCTTCCACATGGTACTCATATTATCCACAGCAAATCCCCGCCGACATTTTTTCACCGGATCCGGCTTCCGCCGGCCCGATTTTATTAGCATATCATAATTTACGAAAAAAATCTCCAAAAAAGACAATTATGTTGCTTCTTCCGGGGAAACTGTGCTAGAATGATGCAGTAAGGAGGGGTATTATTTTATGAAACCATGGATGATTGTTCTAATCGTTGTCGCGGTGGTACTTATCGCAATTATTGTAGTTCTGTATTTTCTGGGAAAAAAGGCGCAGAAAAAGCAGGCAGAGCAGCAGGCAATGCTGGAGGCAAACAAGCAGACCGTCTCCATGCTCATCATAGACAAGAAGCGGATGAAGCTGCGGGATGCCGGACTTCCGCAGATGGTGCTGGATCAGACCCCCAAGGCCATGCGGGGCTCCAAACTTCCCATCATCAAGGCAAAGGTGGGGCCGCAGATCATGTCTCTCATCTGCGATGACAAGATTTACGATTCCGTTCCCGTCAAGAAGGAAGTCAAGGCCGTGGTCAGCGGCATCTATGTCCTTGATGTAAAGGGCCTGCACGGAAAGCAGATCGTCCAGCCGGAGAAAAAGAAGAGCCGTTTCAAGCGCGCCATAGAGGCCGCACAGGAAAAAGCCGGCGCCAAACCCATCAAATAGCCTGCGGCAGATTGCCCTGCAATAACGAACAGACCAAACCAGCCCCCGGGATAATGATATGTCCCTGTCTGCCTGACAGAGATATATGGGCACAATCCTGTGGGGCTGATTTTACTTTCTGTTGACGAACCCGGCAGGATTGTATATAATTAAGTACAATCTTGTATACAAAATACAAACAGTTATCAGACAAAGGAGTACCTTATGGATCGGTGCACACTCAAAGCATACGCCAAAATCAATCTTGGCCTGGATGTGACAGGCAGGCTCCCAAACGGATACCATCAGGTGAAAATGATCATGCAGTCCGTGGGGATTTGCGACGAGCTGACTCTGGAAAAGACACCGGAGGGGCTCTCCATGACTGCGGACTCGGAGGAGCTTCCCACCGATGAGAGCAACCTGGTCTGTAAGGCCGCGCGCCTGATGCAGGAGACCTTCCACATCCCGGGCGGCGTTCGCTTTCATCTGAAAAAACGCATCCCCATAGCAGCCGGAATGGCAGGAGGAAGCACCGACGCCGCCGCGGCCATGAAGGGAATGAATACCCTCTTCCGGCTTGGCCTCCCCGACAAAGAGCTGATGGAACTGTCGGTGTCCGTGGGCGCGGACGTTCCCTATTGTATTCTGGGCGGAACCGCCCTGGCAGAGGGCATCGGAGAAAAGCTGACCCCGCTTCCCTCCCCTCCCGCCTGTCGTGTACTGGTGATAAAACCGGATATCGGCGTATCCACAAAATACGTCTATGAGCACCTGGATGCTGCAGGCTCTCTCAACCACCCCGATATCGACGGAATGGTAAACGCCCTGAAGGAAGGCAGCCTGCAGGGTATTCTGAACCGCATGGGGAATGTGCTGGAGACCGTCACCGTCCCCGCGTATCCCGTCATCCGGGACATTAAGGAAAAAATGCTGTCAGCCGGCGCAGCAGGCAGTCTCATGAGCGGCAGCGGCCCCACAGTCTTTGGAATCTTCACGGATCAGGAAAGGGCACGGCATGCCTTTGACACGCTGAAGACAGAAGCTTTTTCAGCACAGATTTTCCTGACCACATTTCTGTAGAAAACAAGAGGTGATATACATGCAGGATTTTCTCCAGTCGGAAATGAATGAATTTCTGCCCCTGCGGGACGTGGTTTTCAACACGCTTCGCCAGGCGATTCTCACAGGAGAACTGAAGCCCGGCGAAAGACTCATGGAGATCCATCTCGCCAACCGGCTCGGCGTCAGCCGCACCCCCATCCGGGAAGCCATCCACAAGCTGGAGCTGGAGGGGCTTGTAACCATGATTCCCCGCCGCGGCGCGGAGGTGGCTCAGATCACGGAAAAAAGCATGAGCGATGTGCTGGAGGTGCGCAGAGCGCTTGACGCTTTGTGTGCGGAGCTGGCATGCGACCGGATCACGGAGGCCGGACTGGAAAGTCTCAGACAGTCCTGCGATGCCTTCGAGGCCGCAGTAAAGACCGGCGACGCCAAAAAGATTGCCCAGGCAGACGTTGCCCTTCATGATATCATTGTGCAGGCCACCGGAAACCAGCGCCTGATCCAGCTTGTCAACAATCTGTCGGAACAGATGTACCGTTACCGCTTTGAGTACATTAAGGATTCCAGCCAGCATGAAAACCTGGTGGAGGAGCATAGAATTATCTATCAAAGCATCGTCGGGAAGGATAAGGAGACAGCTGCGGAGGCCGCAAGAACCCACATCGACAACCAGAAAAAGGCCATCATCCGCCGGATCCGCCTTGACAGCGGAAATCTCCGGGCCTGAAACGGTATAGAACCGGTTTCTCCGGCAATAATCTATCTTACAGAAAGTGAGGTTATTGCATGAGAATCGGATGGAATACAGGAAACGGCAAGGAAAAAAACAGAAAAGAAAGAATCAGAATACGCATTGTCACAGCGTTGTGCGCAGCACTCGGCTGGTGGGGGCTTCTGTATCCCGAGCTCACCCTGACCCCCGATACGGTCAAGGTAATTGCCGGAACATCGGACGGGTCGGAAGTCCTTCAGGAACGGGATTTTGACTTAAACGGCAGCCTCTATCTGGAACTGCTGAACGCCGACCGCGGCAGCATCCGGTTCCGCAGCCGCCTGCTCACAGAGCTGAATGCTTTATGGGAGGCATTTTCATGGGACAGATCAACAGAGAACTGATGCGCAGGGACGCCCCCATCGGGGTCTTTGATTCCGGCGTCGGCGGACTCACCGTAGCCCGGGAGATCATGCGCCAGATCCCCAACGAAAAAATCATATATTTCGGAGACACCGCCCGGGTTCCCTACGGCAGCAAATCCAGAGAGACGGTAACGCGGTACGCGGAACAGATCGTCCGGTTTCTCCGCAGCTTTCAGGTCAAAACCATTGTGGTGGCCTGCAACACGGCCAGCGCCTATGCCATACATAAGCTGGAACAGGAAACGGACATTCCGATCATCGGCGTGGTGAAGCCCGGTGCAAGAACTGCCATCAATGCGACCCGCAACGGCAGGATCGGAGTCATCGCCACAGAGGCTACCATCAGCAGTCAGATGTATACCAGATACATAAGAGAGCTCAATGACGGCGTTACCATCTACGAGAAAGCCTGTCCCCTCTTTGTCCCGCTTGTGGAGGAGGGGCTTTGGGAGGATCCCGTGACGGATGAGATTGCCCGCCGTTATCTGACGGAGCTCATCGACATCGGTATCGATACTCTGATCCTGGGCTGCACACATTACCCGCTGATCCGCTCCACGCTGGGCAGGATTATCGGAAAAGATGTGACTCTGGTAAATCCCGCCTATGAAACCGCTCTGGAGCTGAGACAGATGCTGTCCGACAACGATATGCTCAACCAGGATCCTCCGGGACTGGGAAGCAACAAATATCAGTTTTATGTCAGCGACAAAGCGGAAAAATTTGTACGCTTTGCCAACTCCATTATCAAATACGGTATTCTGTCCGCAAAGACAGTCAACATAGAGGAGGTATAGTGTGCCCACGCAGGAAGTATCCATAATTGTCAGGGGGTCCCAGCTGGATGAAGAAGGCCGGGAAACAATCACTGAACTGAACATTCAGGGACAGTATTTCGTTCAAAACGGCAGCCGCTATCTCCTGTATGAAGAGCCCGACCCGGAGACGGGCGGCAGCACACGCACCACGCTGAAGATAAAAGATCGTGTCACGGAACTGACCAGAAGAGGAGCCGTATGCTCCCGCATGCTCTTTGAGGTCGGAAAGACCTGCCGCACAGACTATGTGACGCCCTATGGCTCCTTCCCGCTTGAGGTGTGCACGGAGGATATACGAAGCCTCTGGTCCGACGACGGCGGAACCCTTCAGCTCACCTATCGCCTCCTGGCGGAAAACAGGCTCCTTTCCCGGAACAGACTCTCCTTAAAAATCAGAAATTTATCGGAAAAGGTCTAAATTCTCCCAGCGGATCTGCCGAAATAAAATATACCAAATCATGGATGATGCAACATTCGCGGCATTCGCCAGGGATTCCTGAGACAGAACTTCCGGAGGCTTTGGCCATTGTCCGCGGAAATAAAAAGGGCGTACAACGCCAGAAAGAGGGATAATTATGAGTGTAAACGGAGTTACATCAGCAACCCAGGTTACAGCTGCCTACAACTATTCCAACACCGAGAACACAAAGGCTGCCGAAACCAACGAGTCAAAGACAGAAAACAAAAATACCGCTGCCGGCACCGGCGTAGTATATGAGCCTTCCAAGGAGACTGCGGACTCCACTGCAAAGAAGACCTATAAGCCGGATACCAACCTGATCAACAAGCTGAAGGCCGATGCCGATGCGCGCACCGCTCAGCTGCGCAGCCTGGTAGAAAAGATGATGTCCGGACAGGCAAACACCTACGGCAAGGCAAACGATATCTGGTCCTTCCTGAGAGAGGGTAACTTTACCGTTGATCCCGCCACAAAGCTGCAGGCTCAGGCCGATATCGCTGAGGACGGCTACTGGGGCGTAGATCAGACCTCCAAGAGAATCCTTGACTTTGCCACCGCTCTCACCGGCGGAGATCCCGACAAGATCGAGGAAATGCGTTCCGCCTTCAAAAAAGGTTATGAGCAGGCCGAGAAGACCTGGGGCGGCAAGCTTCCCGACATCTCACAGCGCACCTACGATGCGGTAATGAAGGGCTTTGACGAGATGGCTGCGGCAAATAAAACCCCGGTAGACGCCGAATAAACATACGCCGTCAGGTACACCATGTATTTCAAGACTCCGGTCTCCTCTGGAAGACCGGAGTTTTTTCCGTTACTATAAGTTCTGCCGGAAAAGATTAAGGAAGCGCTGATTCGCTCAGCGCCCCCTTATCGTTTTCAGCTTCCTTTTACAATCAGCAGTTTCTGCCCTGCCTTCAACTCATCCGTCTCCAGTCCGTTCAGTCTCCTCAAGGTATCCACAGGAGCATAATATTTCTTACCGATATTCCACAGGTTATCCCCATCCTTCACCATGTAAACTACCATACCCGGAAGGTTGCTCATCTTTCCGGTATCCAGCGGTGCGACGGAAACCTGGCTGATCAGTTCCACCGGCACAGATTTGAACACTACTGTGGAGAAGCAGAGAACGGCTTTCACATCCATCTCCTCTCCGTCCAGCATGGTCACCTGCAGCTGCTCCACCTCCGCATGAACGGTGTCTGTATCCTCAGGGGCGATATCCGGCACCTCCAGCGTATATTTGTAAGGAATCTGCGCCTGGGCACAGCCGTAGGGTGCGTCATCCTCACCCGTGATATACATAATCTTCACCGTAAGGCTTCCCTGAAGAAGAATCCCGTTTTCAACAACCGTCTGCTGTTCCGGCGTTACCGTTCCCTCGCTGTGCAGAAGCTGCAGCACGTTTCCCACCTTCATGTGAATATGATCCGTGACCTTGGTCTTTCCCGTCACCTTTGCCAGCAGCCTGCGCAGATCCGCCTTGTGAGTCACAGTGGTGATCTCGTTGGATACGCCGTAAATGTCGGAGATGATCTCCAGTTTTTCCTCCTCATAGATGCGGATCACAAAATCCAGCACCAGCTCCAGGGCAATACTGCGCTCCTCCCCGTCAAAGTCGGGGCGGACGGCAAGCTCCTTCTGTCCCAGCCGGTAACGAATGTCGGGCAGCATCCCCTCCCTGCACCCATGACACTCCAATGCGCCGCTGAAGGGAATGGTGGTCTCAAAGGATCGGACGGGATGCTCCTCCCCCTCGCCCTCATACAGCAGAAATACATGGATATCCCCCGACAGTGTAATCTTTTCCTCCATAGCCTTAAATTCCACATCCCCCAGGGATACGGTATCCCAGAGGATCTGAAAGATATTGGGATAGTTGGAGGGCAGCGTAATCTCCTCCTTCAGACGGAAAATATCATTTTTACATATGGCGATCTGTGCGATTTCCAGCGGCATACGCCGATACTCCGCCTTTTCCTCCCCGTGCACGGCAGTGGGCGCCTCCTCGTCGTAAAGCTCCTCCACCTTCGCCGTCAGCGTCACCAGCGACTGAATATTCAGCTTCCGCGAATTGATCATATTCACGGTCAGATCCTCCACCTCGCCCTCCACGCTGACGCTGTCCGATGGCACCACATCCCGCAGATTCACCTTTTCGTCAAAGGGCAGCTTCCCCTCTGTCACCACAAGACTGCTGCCCTCCTCCAGCGTGTGATAAAGCACCACATATGACAGATACCCCCTAACGTTCACGGAATCCGTCCCCGGCTTTATCTCGTCGATGACAAGCTCTCCCTTTTCCAGGTTCAGCGCATTCACATCCGGTTTGCTGTCGGGGATATTCACGTCATCCTCGATGGTAAACTGCGTGACCGCCTCCGTCTTGGTGCGATCCATATGTATATTCCTTTTTATCAGTTCCACAAAAATACCTCCACATATATACTGGTATAAGTATATATATGAAGGTACTCCTCCGGATATTCCTTTCATGCCGAATGCGCCGGCACAAACAAGCAAAGGGCCTGATGATTTCCTTTACACCTCCACCGCTCCGATCAGCTCCGTCACATCTTCGACCCCGTACTTTTTCATATAGGCCTCAATGCCTTCCACCACCTTTACCGTGGTACAAGGATCCACAAAATTCATTGCCCCCACGCTGACAGCGGTTGCGCCCGCCAGAATAAATTCAATGGCGTCCTCCGCAGTACCGATGCCGCCCATGCCAATGACAGGAATCTTTACCGCATGTGCTGCCTGGTACACCATACGCACCGCAACGGGCTTGATGGCGGGGCCGCTCATCCCGCCGGTCTTGTTGGCCAGAGCAAATTTCCGACGGTGAATGTCGATCTTCATTCCCGTCAGCGTATTAATCAGGGAAAGGGCATCCGCACCTGCCGCTTCGGCCGCCTTCGCCATCTCCCCAATGTCCGTTACATTAGGACTGAGCTTCATAATAATCGGCTGCCTGGCATGTCTTTTGACTTCCCGGGTAATGTCAAACAGCGCATCCGCCTTCTGTCCGAAAGCAATGGCTCCCTCCTTCACATTCGGGCAGGACACATTGATCTCCAGCATGGAGACGGCCCTTTCATCTCCCAGCCGCTCCACTACCTCCACATAATCCTCTGTCGTTTTGCCGCACACATTGACAATAATCTTTGTGTCATACTGCTTCAGAAAGGGAATATCCCGCTCCAGAAACACCTCCACACCCGGGTTCTGCAGCCCGATGGCATTCAGCATCCCCCCGTATACCTCCGCCACCCTGGGCGTGGGATTGCCGGGCCAGGGCACATTTGCCACACCCTTGGTCACCACTGCCCCAAGCCTGTTCAGATCTACAAATTCAGAATATTCCATACCTGAGCCAAAGGTTCCGGATGCCGTTGTCACAGGATTTTTCAATGTCACGCCTGCAATCGTTACTTCTGTCTTCATTCTTACCCCCTGCACCCCTTATATTTCCACATCCTCCGCGTAAAACACCGGTCCTTCCGTACAGATACGCGCATTGTGCACTTTGGAGTGATGATCTTTCTCTTTCGTCTTCACCACACAGCCCAGACAGGCCCCGACGCCGCATGCCATATGCTCCTCCAGGGAAATATACGCCCGCACTGCATGCTCCGCCGCATATGCCTTTACGGCGCGCAGCATGGGCATGGGACCGCAGGCATAGATCAGATCCGCCTTCAGGCCGTTCTCCCGGACGGCATCCAGCACATTGCCCCGGACGCCGGCGCTGCCGTCTTCCGTGGCAACATATACCCTGCCGTACTTTTCAAATTCCTGCTCCAGAAACCTCTCACTGTCCCGATAGCCCAAAATAATCTGACTGTCCGTATTCAACTGCTTTGCCAGCTCCAGCATGGGCGGGATGCCGATACCGCCTCCCATGAGAAAAACCTTCTTTCCCTTTGCCTCCTGCAGCGGAAATCCGTTGCCCAGCACTCCCAGAATGTCAATCTCTTCCCCTGCGCCATATCCGGAAAATTCCGCAGTTCCCTTCCCCGCGATGCGGTACACAATGCGCAGCGCCGTCCTGTCTCCGCTGACCTCGCAGATGCTGATCGGCCTGGGCAGCAAAGCGCTCCTGTCCCTGGTGTACACGCCGATAAACTGTCCGGGAACCGCCCGCTGTGCCAGCGTGGTTTCTATCCACATATCAAAAATGTCAGGCGCCAGCTCCCTCTGCGAAAGGATAACCGCCTTTTGCTTTTCCTTCATTGCAAACTCCCATCCGCCCACCCCCGGCAGGCACTCTAATCAGCCCTTTTCAATAAAAATACCAGTTCCTATTATAGGCAGGATACGGGGAAAAATCAAACAAAATCTTCGTACACCACTTTTCCGCCGCATATGGTCTTTACGACCTTTCCCTTTAAATTCCATCCCGTAAAAGGTGTGTTGCAGGACCTGGACGCATACTCTGCGGGCGTCCACCGCGCTTTCTCGTCAATCAGCACAATATCCGCCGGACCACCCTCTGCCAGATACCCGGCATTCAAATGATACATTCCCGCCGGATTTGTACTCATCAGCGTCAGCAGCTGTCTCATGGAAAGATATCCCTTATCCACCAACTCCGTGATGCCCAGGGACAGCGCCGTCTCCAGCCCGATGATGCCGCTGGGCGCTTCCGTGACAGGCCTGGCCTTCTCCGCCGCCGTGTGAGGCGCATGATCCGTGGCAATGATATCTATGGTTCCGTCCGCAAGCCCTTTGATGATGGCCTGCCTGTCCGCCTCCTCCCGCAGAGGCGGATTCATCTTGGCAAGGGCGCCGTAACGGATCGCCGCCTCCTCCGTAAGGGTAAAATGGTGAGGTGTGGCCTCGGCGTGAATATCCGCATGAATCTCACGCCCTCTTTCCTTCGCCCTGCGCACCAGCTCCACGGATTCCCTGGCGCTTATATGCTGAATGTTGACGGACGCCCCTGTCTCCAGCGCAAGCTCCAGGTCGCGCTCCACCATGGTAATCTCAGCCTCCCTGGGAGAACCGCCGATTCCGAAATGACGACTTGCCTCCCCCCGGTTGATGCCGTTGTTCTCAATCAGGCCGGGATCCTCCTCGTGAAAGCTGACCGGCATATCCATGACCGCCGTTCTCTGCATGGCCTCCCTGACAATTTCCTCGTCCAGAAGCGGTATCCCGTCATCCGTAAACCCTACGGCCCCCGCATCCGCCAGCTCCTCCAGGGGAGCCAGTTCCTTCCCCTTCATGCCCATTGTCACGTTGGCGCAGGTATACACATGGATTCCCGTTTCCCGTCCTCTGTTTATCACATATTCCAGCGTCTCCACATGATCCACCGCAGGAAAAGTGTTTGCCATCAGCACCACCGAGGTAAAACCGCCTCTGGCTGCCGCGGCGGCGCCACTGTCAATGTCCTCCTTGTCGGGGAAGCCCGGATCCCGAAAATGCACATGGACGTCCACCAGCCCCGGCGCTGCCACAAGCCCCTCCGCGTCTATCACCCTGCAGTCCGCCTCCGGCGCTTCCAGCTCTTTCCCGATTTTCAGTATGGTATCCCCGTCCGTCAGAATATCATAAACTCCGTCCAGTCCCGTCTTCGGATCCAGAACATGTCCGTTCCTGATCAGCAGCATGACCGTCCTCCCTTCTTTACACCGTATTATTTACCATTATTCTATCATGAAACAGGAAGTTGATAAATCATTTTTTATCCGAAATCAAAAGGAGGCTGACAACCAAATCCTTGTCAACCTCCCGTTTCCTGTTTTTCCGTCAACTGATCCAGACCTACCTCCAACGCAACAGAGATCTTTCTTCTACTCAAATATCACCGTCTGCTCCAGGAACTCGGTCTTCAGCACAATGAACGGATAGGACGGAGACTTTTCTCCCTTTTCCGAACCGTCCGGTCCCAGCAGGCTGGTGTTTACACAGATATTTGCGTCCGTCAGGTACAGCTCCTCCACGGCAATACTGTAGCCGCCTGTCTCCTGCTCCCCGTAGCCCACGCATATGTACAGATTCTGCTTATCCGTATAGGTGATCTGGAAGGGTGCGCTCTTCTTTTCCTCCAGAATGGTCTTCAGTTCCTCCGGTATCTTCTCTTCGCTCAAAACGGTAAAATCAAGATCACGCAGCTTGATTTTTTCCTCGCTGAGCAGAGTACAGCCCGACAACAGCACACATGCCGCCGCCAGGATCCCAAGTAAGCTCTTCACTGCAATCCGTCTCTTTTTCAATGTTGCTCCGCACAATTCCTTTTTCTTTTGCTGTATTCTATGTACAGCAAAATTTTTTTATGCTAAACTGGAACCATATACAATAGATTATGTGAGGTGTATCATGCTTCGATTCATTCTGATCGTTCTGTATCTGATCCTGTATCTGATCCTGTCCCTGCCCGTGCTTTTTGTGGAATGGATCATCGGAAAATCCAATCCCCGGCTGAAGGCCGACAGCTCCAAGGCAATTGTGGGCTGGGGCTTCCGCTGTATCGGCCATATCGCCGGGACAAAGCTCATTGTAAAAGGGCAGGAAAATATCCCCCGGGATACCGCTGTCCTCTATGTGAGCAACCACCGCAGTTTTTTTGATATCGTCCTGACCCTCTCCTGTTTTCCGAACGTCACGGGCTATGTGGCAAAGAAGGAGATGGATCGCGCCCCCATTCTCCGTCTTTGGATGCGGAATATTCACTGTCTTTTTCTCGACAGGAAAAACATCAAGGAGGGCCTGAAGACAATCCTTAAGGGCGTGGATGAGGTGAAAAACGGCTATTCGCTGTGTATCTTCCCCGAGGGCACAAGGAACAAGGTAAACGATACCTTCCTGCCCTTCCATGAAGGCAGCTTTAAGATCGCGGAAAAGGGAGGCGTTCCCATTGTGCCGATGACCCTGGTAAACACCGCCTCCGTCTTCGAGGATCATCTCCCCAAAGTAAAAAAGAGCACCGTCATCATCGACTTCGGCGCTCCCGTCTACCCCGGACAACTGGATAAAGAGACTCGGAAAAATCTGGGATCCCACGTCTCAGGCATCATCAAAGACCGCTATTTCAAGCTGAAGGAAGAATACTCGGAAGTTCTACAATAAAGCTTGTGACTTCATCTTCGCTCTCAGCGAAGATGGTACCGCCGTGGAGCATGACGATCTCCCTGGCTATGGCAAGTCCCAGACCGGCTCCGCCGCTGTTGGTACTGCGTGCGTCGTCCAGCCGGAAAAACTTTTCAAAGATCGAATCCAGCTTATGTCTGGGAATGGTCTTTCCACGATTGATGAAAGCAATGCGGAGCCTGCTGCCCGCCTCCTGACACCGGATCAAAATCTCCGTGTCGGGATAGCTGTAGGCTACCGCATTTTTCAGAATATTGTTGAACACCCGGGCCAGCTTCTCCGCGTCGGCATAAACTGCCATCGAATCCCCATCCTCCGGCAGCTCTACCCGGATCCGGTTCCCGTGTTCGCTTAAGATCGGGTAAAACTCGTCCGTCATCTGCACCAGCATAAACGCCAGATCCACCGTCTCCTTCTCCAGCACAATCCTTTGGAGATTATATCTTGTGATCTCAAAAAACTCGTTGATCAGCCGTTCCAGCCGCAGCGCCTTATCCAATGTAATGTGCACATACTTTGCTTTCTGTTCCGGCGGCATGTCCGGCGCTTCCTCCAGCAGACTCAGATATCCCACCACGGAGGTCAGGGGCGTCTTCAGATCATGCGCCAGATAGGTGATCAGATCATTCTTCCTGGCCGCCTCTTCCTTCAATGTCTGCTCATGCCGCTGCATGTTAGCCTTGATCTCTGCAACCTGGGCAGAAATTCCCGCATACTCCGGCGGAAACACATCCGTCACATCACGTTCGTGCTTCATATACTGACTGATCATTCTTCCGGCTTCCCGGATGACCTTTTTTTCCCGCCGTGCTCCATAGGTCAGCACAATCAGCCGCGCAACCAGCACAAAAAAAAGAATAAATACCGCAAACGCCCGGAACAGATACTCCTTCACCCGCTCCCAGCGTATGCTGGTATAAAAGTATCCATCCTGCTCAGGAGAATAACGCACCCACTGATGGCTCACAAACTTCTTATCCAGCCAGTCCAGCATCACACCGTTCAATCCCCAATCCAGCAGAATATAAAGCAGCCAGCAGATAAGCAGACCGCAAACCATCAGCAGCAGCGCAGACCACGTCTTCTTTATCTTATCCTTCAATTTTGTATCCGCACCCCCAGATCGTTTTGATATACTTCGGGTTTTCAAAGGAATCTCCCATCTTCTCCCGAAGATGCCGTATGTGCACCGTTATGGTATTATTATTCTTGGTGTAGTACTCTTCCTCCCAGATGAGATGGAAAAGTTCCTCCGCGCTGACCACCTGCCCCTTTCTTCTGCACAGGATACTCAAAATGGAAAACTCCGTCGGCGTCAGGTTCAGCTCCTTTTCATTCAGGCGGCACTCGTGAGTCCGTTCGTTCACCACCAGTCCCGACACGGAAAGCACGTCCTCCTCCTTCTCCTCTGCCACGTTGTACCGCTTATAGCGGCGCAGCTGCGCCTTTACTCTGGCAACCAGCTCCAGCGGCAGAAACGGCTTGGTAATGTAATCGTCCGCCCCCAGGGTCAGACCGGTGATCTTGTCTGTCTCCTCCCCTTTGGCCGTCAGCATAATCACCGGATAGGTGTAATTCTCCCGTATTTTCCGGCAAAGCTCCAGCCCGCTTATTCCCGGCAGCATGATATCCAGAATGGCAAGATCCGGCTTTTCCTCCCGGATATACTCAAGCGCCTCCCTTCCGTCATAGTACTTTGTCACCCGGAAGCCCTCATTCTCCAGGTAGAGAGCTACCAGATCCGCAATCTCCCTCTCGTCATCCACGATCAATATGCTTTCTTCCATCTCATTCTCCCCCTCAAGCCAGCAGTTTCATGCCTTCGTTTTCTTCGTTCGCGCAAAAAATCCTGATCTTATTCTGCCACAAAATGTGCACAAAGGGATTAAGATTTTCATAAGAATACTCAAACTCCTTTTACAACCGCATTTTCATTTCTTTTCCACTCAATCCCTGATTTTTGTTCTAACATTATAGCATTTAAATACCTTGCCTTGTCAAGCGCCCGTTGTAAACAGGATCTGTGCACGCGCCCGGGAAGGCGGCCCCCGGGAAGAAAACCCCGGAGAGACAGCAGTCCCCCAAAAGGCCCCCGACAAAGGGGGCCGGCCCGGCGCAGATAATGTAAGACGCAAAAACGGCAGGTTTTTGGCAGGAATGAGCCTGTCGAAAGCCTGCCGGTTTTGCTATAATGAGGATGAGAAGAAATATGAAAGGATTGTTCTGCCAGATATGGCGCAGAGAGAGCAAATATGGAGCTGAAATAAGGAGGAGGAAAAATGGAAGGTTTGTATGAGCAGTACACCACTTTACAAGTTTTTTAATAAAAAAAGTATCGTACAGGACTTTCTGATG
>CAJUJU010000033.1 GCA_910586835.1 uncultured Acetatifactor sp. | reverse complement strand
GAAACAGCTGCTTTGGCATCAATGTAGCGGTTGGCATAAGTTGTAAAGTGGTGTAGTTTTCCTGAAGGCATAATATATCTTCTTTATATGTTTATGTCTAAAACCCTATTTTACCTTTATTCTACTTTTCCCAATCATAATTGCGCCATAATTGCAATATTTATCCAACAACGCATCCACAATAATTCTTTCAGCTTCTGACGTTTTAGGCCCTAATAATATTTCCATGCCATCGAATGCATCATCTGCTAGTTCTAAAAAAATATTATCAAGAAACTGCTGTGTATTTTTATCTCGAAGTCTATCATACAGCGCAATCATTTCTTCACTAGACTTGACATTGAGTAATTCATCCATCCTCCAAGGAGCTGTTGTAATTTTGTATCTATACTCCCTCTGAAATGCCCAACATTGTCTTTTATACTTTCCTATCGCGTCAAGTACAATGCTGTAACCGCTTTCGGTCTGAGAAGCAACTTTCGGTTTCAAAAGATTCTCATTTTCTGTATATTCAACTTCAATCAATAAAGGGCACTTTGCAGCAATAGTAACCGCCCTTGCATAATCACTATTATAATTGATATATGACCTGGTTGTTTCTGAAAAATAACACTCACCTGCACGATATGTATGCTCTTTAAATGGATTTTTAGGCATTCCAATTCTCACACCTTTCATACCAGGAGTGTACATATTCCACATGGGCAATATGTCTTCTTTAACATCCGTCCAACAACTCACTAAGCAATGCCTTCCAAATTTCCCCAGATCACTCGTTTCTGCCTCTTCAGGGTCGTCTACATTCATAAGGTTATTAAACTTAATTGTTTTGTTTTTAAGTATATACGCCAAATTTTCTATACTTGTGTAATGATACAAAAAATCTTTTTCCAAAGCAAACACCTATCCTTTCTGTTTTGAATTATTTACTACAACAAAAAACACACCATTACAAATTCCATGCGAATAATCGCAAATATCTACATTTGTAATCGTGAGTATTTTAAAAATTTTTCCTTTGTTGTCTTTTATCATATCATATTTCCGCAATATGTCAACATTTTTAGAAAAAAATTTTATTCTGTCCTTATGCAATTACACAAATTACAAATTCGCCCACGCATTTGTATTGCTACAAACTCATGGGCGATTCGTTTACAGTTGACTATAACCAAAGAGGACATCCTTCTAAAATTCTTCCGAAAGAGTCCACCGCAGTACAAACCCTTGACAGGACTCGTGCAACTTAAAACGTACATAGACGTATTATTCTGTATTATTCCTTCAAAATTTGTTGCACTTTTGTTGCAGTAGCATGGTGACAGGTGCCTGAAACCCGCATAAACACTGGCTTTCTCAATCGAGTGTCCGCATCGTAGGGAACAACAGCACATCCCGAATCGCCGGGCTGTCGGTGAGCAGCATCACCAGTCTGTCGATGCCGTACCCGATGCCTCCGGTAGGCGGCATGCCGATCTCCAACGCGTTCATGAAGTCCTCGTCAGTGGTGTTGGCCTCCTCGTCTCCTGCTGCCAAAGCAGCCTCCTGCGCCCGGAAGCGTTCCCTCTGGTCGATGGGATCATTCAGCTCGGAATAGGCATTGCAAAGCTCCCTTCCATAGATAAACAGCTCAAAGCGTTCCACATAATCCGGCTTGTCGGGCTTCCGCTTGGTCAGTGGAGAAATCTCCACCGGATGATCCATGACAAAAGTAGGCTGGATCAGGTGCTCCTCCACAAACTCTTCAAAGAACAGATTCAGGATATCTCCCTTTGCATGGCGTGCCTCATAGTGTACGCCCTTCTCGTCTGCAAGTTTTCTTGCAGCTTCCGTATCCGGAATCTGATCGAAATCAACTCCTGCATATTTCTTTACGGCGTCAACCATGGTAATCCGTTCAAAGGGCTTGCCCAGATCCAGGATCTCCCCGCTGTAAGGTACTGCGGTAGTACCACAGACCTCCTGCGCCACATAGCGCAGCATATTCTCCGTCAGATCCATCATTCCGTGGTAATCGGTATAAGCCTGATACAGCTCCATCAAAGTAAACTCCGGATTGTGCCTGGTATCCAGCCCTTCGTTGCGGAACACCCGCCCGATCTCATAGACACGCTCCAGTCCGCCCACGATCAGTCTCTTTAAGTACAGCTCCAGGGAAATACGAAGCTTCACGTCCTCATCCAGAGCGTTATAATGCGTCTCAAAGGGCCGTGCCGCAGCGCCTCCTGCATTGGGCACCAGCATGGGAGTTTCCACCTCCAGAAAGCCCTCCTTTTCCAGATAACGGCGAATGGCACTGATGATCCGGGAGCGCTTCACGAAGGTCTCCTTCACATCTCCGTTCATGATCAGATCCGTATAGCGCTGCCGATAACGAATGTCCGTATTGGTCAGTCCGTGAAACTTCTCCGGCAGAATCTGCAGGCTCTTGGAGAGCAGAATCACCGCGGATGCATGAACGGAAATCTCGCCGGTCTTGGTGGTAAACACCTCTCCCTCCACACCCACAATGTCGCCCACATCATACTTCTTGAAATCCGCATAGGATTCCTCTCCGATGCTGTCTCTCGCCACATAGCACTGAATATTGCCGGGCAGATCCTGCACATTGCAGAAGGATGCCTTTCCCATGACGCGCTTGGACATGATACGCCCTGCAATGCGGACGCTTTTGCCCTCCAGCTCCCCATAATTTTCTTTGATGTCCGTGCTGTGATGGGTCACATCGTATCTGGTGATCTGAAAGGGATCCTTCCCCGCCTCCTGCAAGACGGCCAGCTTATCCCGTCTGACCTGCAGCAACTGATTTATGTCCTGTTCCTGTCCGTTTGTATTCTGTGCTTCTGCCACTTTTCGTCTCTCCTCATTAATTTGATCTCTGAATCTCCAGGACCTTATACGCAAAGGTGCCTGCCGCGGTTTCCACCTCCACAGTGTCTCCTATCTTGCAGCCGATGAGAGCCCTGCCCACAGGACTTTCATTTGAAATCTTGCCCTTCAGGCTGTTTGCCTCGGTAGAGCCCACGATCTTGTACTCCAGCTCCTCGCTGTACTCGATATCCAGAAGCTTTACCTTACACCCGATGTTGATCTTATCCAGATCCACCTCGTCCTCAACCACTACCTCCGCGTTCTTCAGGATCTTTTCCAGCTCCTCGATCCTTGCCTCGATATCTCTCTGCTCATCCTTGGCCGCGTCATACTCCGCATTCTCAGACAGGTCTCCCTGTTCTCTGGCCTCCTTGATCTTCTGAGCAACCTCCTGACGTTTTACCACCTTCAGCTCATGCAGCTCTTCCTCGTATTTTCTGAGCCCTTCATAGGTTAAAATGTTTTTCTTCTCCTGCATTTCGCGCGTCCTTCCTTCTCAATCTATCTCTTTTCCCAAAAAGCCGCCCGGACAGCCGTTTTCCGCGCGGCGCTTTGCTCTTATACCGATGGTATTATAACCACTTTTTCCTCTAATGTCAAGAAAATACAAGCCCCTCTTTCCGTCTGCAGCGGAAAAAAGGGGCTTGCTGACGCTTATTTGTCTGCCGTTCTTCAGTCTTTCTGACAGGATGCCATGTCCTCATAGGCACAACTGGGCCCGATGACTGCCCGCATCCGCTTCGCGCAGGCCTGCAGGTCTCCCAGCGTAATGGGGCAGCTGACCTCATCCGGGGCTGCACCCAACGAACGGATAAGCTCATCCACATCCTTCTGGCTGCCGGGCATAATCAGATCATTGCCCGCAGCTCCTGCCAGGGCTTTTCCAGCCTTCCCTCCGGCGCAGAGTAATACACCTGCACTACTTCTCTCCCCGAAAACCGTTCTCCCGTGTTGGTCACTCTGCCCTTCAGGGTCACTCTGCCCTCCCCAGCCTGCACACTCTCCGTATCCATCCGGAAATCAGTGCAGGACAGGCCGTAGCCGAAGGGATAAGCCGGCTCAATGCTGCACATCCTTCATCCTATTCTCCATATTCCTGGCATACACAGGCCCCATGCATTTTCCGAGAACAGGCACCAGCTCATGGTCAAAGTTCTCCCGGATCCTGGTTTCGTTGCCGATGACCAGAGTATATTCCTTCTCCGGCGTGCATTCGGGCCAGCTGGGCACCTCCGGGTTCTCCGGGTTCCCGGTCTTCGCAAAAGCCATAACAGAGTCAAAGATCAGCTTCTCCACCCGCTCCGTAACACCCTGTTCCTGAGTGTAGGGTGCCAGGGACGTATTGTGGAAGAAATAGGGAATATCCGCACAGTGCCAGGGCGTCCGGCCGCCGTCAAAATTCATATTCAGATTGAACAGGTAGGACCAAGTACCGCCGCTGCAGCTGCTTCTGGCTTTGATATAGTCAATCTCCGGTGTCCGGAAGATAAAGTCCATGGTCATTATGTCGATGGGATTCCGCTCCGGGTAAGCCTCACGGAACAGACGCAGCAGCTCCACGGACTCTTCCTTTCCCACCTCCTGCTCCACGATTCGGGCGCCTTCCTCCATGGTGAGTTCCTGTCGGCGCCAGGGCATGGGTGCAAAGGAACCGAATTCTCCGAACACACTGCCCACAATCAGCGGCACATGCTCCGTCTCCTTGCGGAAGCCGTTCACCAAAGGATCTCCCAGATAAAAGGCGTTGGGGTAAGGCGTACCGCCCACATATTCACCTGCCTTCTCCAGCGCAGGCTTCACCTTATTATAAGCCGCTGCCAGTGCATCATAGGGAACCGTCTCCAGGCCCTTTACATCCGAAACGCCCAACTCCTCCATCAGTGCCCGTCCCAGCTTCTCACCGTTTCCGCCGCTGTCTGCCAGTGCGCCGCCGATGACACCGCTCATATTGATTCCCTTGGCAAACAGGCCGTCCGCCGCCGGAGTCTGCAGCAGTGTAGTCACCTTCGCACCGCCCCCGGACTGTCCGAAAATGATCACATTCTCCGGATCTCCGCCAAAACGCTCAATATTATTATGGATCCATCTCAGCGCAGCCACCAGATCATCCGTCCCTGCGTTTCCGGAATTCTCATACTCCTCTCCAAAGGGTGACAGATCACAATAGCCCAGCACATTCAGCCGGTGGTTTACGGACACCACAACAACCTGCCCCAGCTTGCACATGGCTTCACCCTCATAGGCGATCTGTTCGATGGCGGAACCCGCAAAGAAACCGCCCCCGTGAAGCCATACCATGACGGGCCTCTTTTCCCCGTCCAGCCCCGGAGACCAGATATTCAGGTTCTGACAATCTTCGTCCGTCACCCAGAACCGATGAGGAACCATCAGCTCTCCGCCCGGCTTGGGCAGATCCAGCAGCGGACACACACAGCCATAGCTGACAGCCTGGAATACGCCCTCCCAGGGCTCTACCGGCTCCGGCGCATGAAACCGCCTGGCCTTCGCATAGGGGATTCCCTTGAAGATGTACATGTCATCGTAAAAGTACCCGCGCACCTTCCCCTTTTCTGTCTCCACCACAGCCGTCTTGTCATCGTAGATAAACATTTTTTCCATCCTGAGAGCCTCCTTTTCTTTGCTCAACGCCCGCGCTGCCGCGGACGTTTAACGTTTTAGTTTCACATGTTTCTATCATACCGTTTTCGCTTTTTCCTGTCAATCTTTCCACTTACCCTGTATACTGTCAGCACATGCCCTGTTGCCGTTTTTTCCCGCCCTCTTGACCGCCGTCCCATTTCGTTGTAGCATGGAAGAAACGATACAATGTTTACTCTGACTGCACAAGAAACGGGAGTGTCGGCATGGTCACAATCAAAGAAATTGCCAGGGAGGCAGATATTTCTCCCACCACGGTCTCTCTGATCCTGAATCACAAGGCAAGAGAACGAAAAATCTCCTCGGAGACGGAACAACGGGTGCTGCAGATCGCCGCGCGTATGGGATATCTCCCCAACCTGCAGGCCGTCAGCCTGAAGAAGGCAGGCGGCCAGTTCGCCTACCGGATTCAGATCCTGTGGGTGGCGGATTCCAGAGCTCCCACAATGCTGCGTTTTTTCCGCGGTGTGGAAGAAACGGTGGCGCGGGAAAATCTGCCCTTCGAGGTACTGCTCCAGCCCTACAGGGCCGGGGCGCTCCAGAACGCCATGAAGGAGTCCCTGGTTCTTTCCTGCCACGGAATCATTGTCTGCAACGCTTCGGAGCGGGATCTGGAATATCTGGACAGCCGCTGCTTTCCCCGTCCCGTGATCCTTTACAACCGCTACTCCCGAAAATATTCCGGTGTGGTCATGGACGACCGCTCCATCGGCTCCATACCCGCCGAGATTTTTGCCTCTCACGGCAGGACAAGGCCGGCTGTCGTCACCTCGCTCCCAACCTTCAACGGCATGAATATCCGGCGGAATCTGTTCGCCTATACCTGCCGCTCTCTGGGCATGGATGAGCCTGTGCTCTATTGCTGTGAGCCCACCGCCAGAGGCGGCTACGAAATGACCCTCCGGCTCCTGGAGGAGCATCCCGAAACGGACTGTATTTTCTACATGCGGGAGGGACTTGCCCTGGGCGCTCTGCGGGCTTTCACCGAGAAGGAAATTTACTTTCCCGGAGGACCGGAGTTCATCGCCATCGAGGACGCTGCCCTGGGCCTCAGCGAGGTATGTCTCCCCGCCCTGTCCGTGGTACATCTTCCCCTGGAGGCAGTTGCCTCCGAATGTACCCGGCTCATGAACCGGCTGCTGCATTCTCCCGGCTGCGAGATCGCTTCCACAGTGATCCCTGTCACCTTTATCCCCAGGGAGAGCTGCCCTGACAGAGCGCAGAATGCTTCGCGTTCTTCCCCGGCCACGACGTAATTTCCTATAAGCCAAAAAACTGCCGCCCGCGATTTTTGTCGCAGGCGGCAGCCATGATTATTGTTAAATTTTTCTGTTTATCAGTTTCCTCTGGTTTCCATAAAGGATTTCAGCTGTGCGTTTGCATCGTCCAGAACAGTGTTAATACCGTTCTCTTCCAGCTTCTTCAAAAACTCGGGAAGCTTCTGGGCGGGATCCACAGCGCCTGAGCACAGCGGCATCAGATATTCTGCAACCACGTTGGCAACAGCGCTCATCTCCGCGTCCACACCGGAACCGTCATAGGAGAATCCGAGAATGGGAATGTCCTTAGCGGTATCATAGTAAGCCTTGAATCTGTCATAAAATCCTGCTCCCTGCTCCACAGTGGGAGGAAGAATGGTAACGTTGCCCACACCGTTAACCCAGGGCTTGAAGTTTGCGCTCTCGTCGGTGAATTCCACACAACCGTCATCCGTCTTGTTATAATGCACACCTTCCACACCGTAGCACATAAGGGTCATGATCTCGGGATCCGTGTTCAGCAGGTTCAGGAACATCATTGCTCTCTCGGGATTCTTGGAGGCGGTGGAGATTGCCATCATTGCGCCCTGAGCGGAGGTGGTGTCGATATAAGGATCCGTACAGGGAACCATCGCTACCTCAAAGCCTCTATCCCTTGTGGCTGTCAGTTCAAAACCCATGGAATAGGACTGGGTTCCGATCAGATACTCGCCGCTGTTCTGAACCGCGGTTCTCACTTCATTTGCCTGGTCCGCATTGCTCATTGCCGGATCGATAAAACCCTTCAGATAATACTCTCTGGTCTTCTCCGCATACTTTGCGAATTCTTCCGTGGCATATTTGTTCAGAAGCTGGATGCCGTAGGAGGTTTCTTTGGAAACATCCGTGGGATCCAGATAATAGGACATAAAGTTGCCCGTTCCGCTGTCGCCGGTCACAATGATGGAATTGGTAGCCATACGCTCCAGCACGGCAGCCTCGATCAGCAGAGGATAGAAATCCTTGCCCTCTCCGTCCTTCACGGTCTGCAGGATCTCACCGAAACCGAAGTAGTCCGTATTCCTGATGTCATCCAGCGTATAGCCGTACTTCTCCAGCAGGGGAACGTTGACATCCCAGCAGTTCTGTGTAGCGATATCCTTGTAGCCGGGAACCGCATACACGCCGTAGCCGTCCTTTCCGTTGACACAGGCGCCGGTGGTGGTCAGCAGTTCGGGAAGCATACTCCAGAGATCGGACGCATACTTTTCGATCAGGTTGTTGTTGGGATCGTCAAGACGTACATAATAGCCGTCTCTTGCAAATTTATTGTACTCGTTAGCCGTCCAGGAACAGGTGAAGTAGATATCAATATCCTCGCCGCCCTGCAGAGACAGTACCACGTTGTCACCGAATCCCCAGGTATCCCAGATGGGCTCCAGCGTCACATTGATCTTTTCCTGAAGAATCTTATTCAGTTCTTCCAGCACCTTGCTGTCGTCGGATACATTGTTTCCGCAGAGCCACATCTTCAGTGTGACGGGATCCAGATCCGATGCAGGTGTCACATCGCCGTCTCCAGCGGGTTTCTCATCGTTTCCTCCCGCTGTGCTCTGACTAGATTGAGAACCAGAACCGCTGCTGTTTGCAGGGGTGTTTCCACAGGCTGCCAGACCAAACAGCATGGATGCTGCCAGCAGACTCGCAATTAATCGTTTCTTCATTACTTTTTCCCTCCATTGATTTATTGATCATATGCAGTTT
Organism: uncultured Acetatifactor sp.; assembly: GCA_910586835.1. GTDB lineage: Bacteria > Bacillota > Clostridia > Lachnospirales > Lachnospiraceae > Acetatifactor. The sequence continues at coordinate 33,193 of CAJUJU010000033.1, read as the reverse complement.
TTTCTATGTAGACGACCTAAAGCCGTTGCTACCTGTAACATTACATCAGCCCTTTACGGAACCGATGGTAAGACCCGCGATAATGTATCGCTGGAAGAACGGATATGCAAAGGCGATGGGAATCACGATCATTACCACCAGCGCCATGCGCAGGCTGTTCTGAGGCATTGTCTTCACAATACTGGCCGCATCCGCCCCGATCATGGAGCTGTTCTTCACCAGGAAGTCCACCTTCTTCTGCATCTCCATCAGCAGATACTGCAGAGGCATGTGTTTTGCGTCTCCCATCACATACAGCTGAGGGATAAACCACTCGTTCCAGTACGCCAGCGCCGTCAGCAGTCCCACAGTGGCGATACCCGGCTTGGAGATGGGCACCACGATCCGGAACAGGGTGCTGTATTCGCCGCTTCCGTCAATGGCCGCCGCGTCGATGAGTTCCATGGGCACAGAGCTCTGGAAGAAGGTTCTCATGACAATCAGGTTAAAAGGATTCAGCAGCATGGGAATAATCACCGCCGCATAACTGTTGCTCAGCCCCAGCACCGTCTTACACACCACATAGGTGGGTGCAAGTCCTCCTCCGAAAATCATGGTAAAAAAACAAAAGAAGGTAAAAAAGGTACGGAACTTAAAGTCTTTTCGGAACAGCGCGTAGGAGTACATGATCGTCACCACCAGGGTACAGACAGTTCCTACTATTGTGATGAAAAAGCTGTTGAAGTAAGAGCGCCACAGCTGTTCTCCCATCTCGAAGGCAAATTTGTACGCCTCCAGGGACCATTCCTTCGGCACGAAGGAATAACCGATCTCCGCGATACTCTGCTTTGAGGTAAAGGATATGATGATGACAAATACAAAGGGCACCACACAGCAGAGGCAGAAAAATATCAATATGATATGAAAAAGCAGTTCCACAGGCTTTGATACGGAATTTACAGGCCTGACACGCTTGCTGATTTTTTGCATAATCCTTTCACCTCCCTAGAACAGGCTGCTGTCCGCGTCGATCCGGGACACCACCTTGTTTGCCACCATAATACACACGAAGCCTACCAGCTGCTGCATCATACCTGCCGCCGTACTCATGCCGATGTTGCTTGTGGCCGTCATGGTCCGGTATACAAAGGTATCAATAACCTGCGTTGTGGCGAACAGAGAACCGGAGTTCATGGGCACGCTGTAGAACAGTCCGAAATCCGCGTTGAAAATCTTGCCCACATTCATAATCAACAGGATACAGATCATCGGCCGCAGATTCGGCAGCGTTATGTTTTTGATCTGCTGCCACTTGCTGGCGCCGTCGATGGCCGCCGCCTCATACTGAGTGCCGTCAATGCCCGTGATGGCCGCCAGGTACAGGATGGAGGAATACCCTGTATTCTTCCACACGTTACAGATTGTCAGAATCACCGGCCAGTACTTCGGCTCATGATACCAGTTGATGACGTCCATTCCGTTGTTCATCTGCCAGCTTGTGATCAGGCCCCTGGTGGGATCCAGGAATGCCAGAACGAAGTAACTTGCCACCACCCAGCTCAAGAAGTAAGGGAAGAACATCAGCGTCTGATAGGTCTTTGCCACCTTCTTTCTGGTGATCTCATTCAGCATGATCGCAAGCCCTACGGAAAGCACCAGGCCCAGGATAATCCACAGCACGTTATAACCGATGGTGTTTCTGATGATCTTGCCTGTGTCAGTGGAGGAAAACAGAAACCTGAAATTCCTGAAGCCCACCCACTCGCTGTTCGCCATGTTGTTCCAGAAGCTGGGCGCCTTGGTGTAGACCTTGTAGTCCTTGAACGCCAGTATCATACCTGCCATGGGAATATAGCGGAGCAGGAAAAACCAGATTGCGCCGGGCAGCACCATTGTGGTGAGAAGCAGTGTCTTTTTTGTCTTGCCCTTCATAACATCCTCTCGCTTTCTCTTTGTTATCTTATGTCTCTATTTTATCCCCCTCCCCGCCGAAAGTCACGGCACCAGCTTGTCGTTTTTATGCAGATTTTGTGCTTTACCAGTTCAGCCATGCAACAATTTATACAAAGAGCCCGGCGCTTGCGCAGAAGGCTCGTTGTATAAATTGCTGTATGCGCGGAGCGCCCTCACATGAGTAAAAGACAAGCCTCACAGCGGCGACGGCTGCGCAGCAGACGCTTTTACGAATGTGAGGGGCCTGAACGTCCCACGCTACAGACCCCTCGCAAACCACACAGCAAACCCTTCCCACGAATGCGAGGGGCCTGAACGTCCCACGCTACAGACCCCTCGCAAACGATTAAGACCGGAGTAACTTTCGTCACTCCGGTCTGTTCCTGTATTCATTGGCGGACATGCCGCAGGTTTTCTTAAACACCCTGGAGAAGTGCGCCAGATCCAAAAATCCAACCTCCTCCGCAATATCCCCGATCCGCAGGGAAGGGTTTTTCAAAAGCTCCTTCGACTTTTCAATGCGCACCCCGTTTAATATCTCGGAGAAATTCTGTCCTGTCTCCTTGTTCAGCAGCTTGCTCAGATGCCACTGGCTCACATAAGTCTTCTCCGCCACATCGGACAAAAGCAGCTTCTCCCTGTAGTTCTCCTCAATATAGGCCAGGGCGTTTCGCACGATAAAATTGCCCGCTACGCTCTCATGGGACTCCGGCAGCTCCTGCCCGGCATCCTCCCCCGGCTCTACCCTGCTGCTCATAAACCTTATGGCTTCCTCGATCTCCTCCATGCCGGAGGGCTTCAGCAGATACCTGGCCACACCCAGATTCAGCGCTCGCTTGGCATAGTCGAAGTCCCGGAACCCCGTAAGTATGGTCACCTGCATCTTGGGAAACTCCGATTTCAGCGCCGCTATCATGGTAAGACCGTCCATCTCCGGCATACAGATATCCAGAAAGATCATGTCCGGCCTGAATTTCTCGATCAATGCCTTTCCCTCTATTCCATTTCCCGCCGTAGCCACCACCTGACAGCCGTATTTCTCCCAGGGCACGCTCCTGGAAAAGCCCTGGACGATGATTGGTTCATCATCAATGATCATCACCTTGTACATTCCGGCCTCCTTTCTCTTCCGCAATCTCAAATACCCGCCTCAGCAGCCTGTCTGCCGAACCGCCCAGGGAAATCTCCGAAATCCCGGCGATCAGCGTCTGGTACGCCTGGGGATCCATGCGGGAATCCGTGGGAAGCAGCTTTTTCACCGCCAGATCCCCGTACTCCGCCGCCCATTCCGCCAGGCGGCTGCGGTTCTCCGGCGGCACTACCTCCGTCGCCGCAACCGCAGCGCCCCCACCGTCGTCATAATATCGCTGCACCGCTTCCTGACAAGTGTGAGCCATCACATACCGCACCGCGGCATCCCGCTTCTTGGGGTCGTTCCACGCCTTTCTCGTAATATAAAAGCCTGAAGTCATGCCGCTGATCACCGCCCCTGGCTGCATCTTCTGGTCCGGCACTCCCGGAAAAGGCAGCACCAAAGTGTGCTCCCTGTCTTTCACCCCCGGAAGATACCAACTGCCCTCCAGAAACATGGCCGCCTCCTTCCGCTCGAAAAGCTCTGCGGCATATTCATTGGTAATGCTGTCCGTGTCCTCGGGAAACGCTCCCATTTCCCGAAGCGTCCCAAAAAGCTCCACCGCCCGCATCCAGCTTTCCGGCGGCTCACTGCCCGGCTCCAGATAGTCCTTCTCCCCCGCCGTATACAGCAGCAGATATTCCAGCCAGTAGTGCGGCACATTGGAGAGGGCACAGGCCACGGGCACAATGCCGTTCTCCCGGAAAACCTCCACCGCCTGTACGAAGGAGAGCCAGTCCGTGGGAAGGGGCAGCCCGTACTCTTCGAACAGATCCTCGTTGACATACAGCCCTTCCCAGAAGCCGGTGGTAGGCACTGCCCGGGACACCCCGTCCGCATTTGCCGCCAGTTCCAGGGCCCAGTCCAGTGTGTCTGCGGCATAATCCGGATAAACCTCCCTGATCTCCTCAACAGTGACAAACTTATCCATGGCCACCAGCTGATTGGCCGTGGCATCCGTAAAAAACTGCAGCACATCCGGCTCGTTTCCCACGGCGAAGTCCGTGACTATCCCGGTTTTCCACTGCTCGTCGGAGCTCTGGGAGTCATCCTCAACGAATATGTCCGGATTTTCCATCATAAATTCCAGCCGGATTTCCCCGTAGACCCCCGCCCCCGGATTCGTTCCCCCGGACATGGATACGGTCCGCAGAACCACCCGGTTCGGCTCCTGACTCATATACTCCTCCACGCTTGTGCCGCAGCCCGCATGCAGCACAGTCACAATCATCAGGAGTGCCATGGCCGCTCCCCGGCGGCATCGGCCCCCTGTAAACGCGTGGTTTCTAGTTCTCTTTTGCATCATTTCCCCCTGTACCCGTCTCCGCTTCTTCCTCAATGCTCCATGGAATGGCAATCCGGGTCGTAAAAAGCTCGCCCTCCTGAGAGACCGTCAGTCCGTATTCCGGGCCGTAGATCAGCTGAATCCGCCTGTTTACGTTATAGATACCGATGGAAGTATGAACCCCGGGTTCCGCCTTATCCATCCGGTATCGCCCCTGGATGATGCCGTCGATATACTCCATCTTCTCCCGGCTTAACGGTCTGCTGGTATTCACCACATCAATACGGATCTGCTCTCCCCAGGAATAAATCTTCACCCACACGGTTCCGGAATTGACCTTCTCAATGCCGTGGCGGATGGCATTTTCCAGAAGGGGCTGCAGGATCAGCGAAGGCACCTGTACCTGCAGGGGATCCACCTCAATCTCTTTCTCCACCCGCAGCCTGGCCCCGAAGCGCATGGACATAATGAAGAGAAAGGCATCCCCGCAGCGAAGCTCCTCCGCCAGCCTCACCAGTCTGTCGTTGTTCCGGTTCATCCCTGCATCCAGCACCGTTCCCAGCGCCTCTATCATCCTGCTGGTCTCAAGATCTCCGTTCATTCTGGACTGCCAGTTCATCATCTCCAGCGTATTGTTCAGAAAATGGGGGTTGATCTGAGCCTGCAGGGCTTCGATCTGGGCGTCCTTGGCCGCCATCCGTTCCAGGTAGACCGTGTCAAAGAGATATTTCAGCTGGGCCGACATGGCGTTAAAGGAGTGCACCAGCTCCAGAAATTCCCTGTTGGGCACCTGTTCCTCCTGCAGGGCAATGCCGAATTCCCCTTCCCTCAGCCTGCGGGAGGCTGTCTCCAGCTTCTCCAGCGGCTTCTGCATATGTTTTCGCAGCAGGAAAAAGGTGAGCACGATCAGCGGAATCATGCAAAATACCGTGATCAGCGCAATGAGGTTCATGCGGAACACATCCTCGTAAAGGGTCTCGCCCGGCGTGGTATAGTAAAGCGTAAAAATATAGTTGTCCGTGACACAGGTGTGGGAATACCCTCTCTCACTTCCGGATTCCAGACTCAGTGTCCTCCCCGCCGCCATGTCCTGCTCCGCATAGCCACGCAGCGTGGTATAGATCGCTTCCTCCTCCGCCGGCTTCAGGGAAAGCAGCTCCTCCTCTCCCAGAAAACCGATGCGCACTGCCTCCCCGTCTTCCAGCGGCAGCCCAGCAAAAAGCGTGCCCTTGTTCAGCCCCAGTACCAGAGTGCCGTACCTGTGATAATCATTGACCGTGTAAAGGTTGCGCATGACATAAATCTGGTTATCCGTCACATGCACCTCCACATAATTGGTATCCCTACCGGCAAGATCCAGCACAACAGGCTGCACATATTTCAGAAAATCCGCATAACTGTAGCCGTTCTTGGCCGAATAGCAGCTGGGCGTCTGGTCTCCCTCCAGATAAAAGGCATATCTGGCAATCTGGTCATCCATGTAATACTTGGAGATCAGAGAGCTCTTGATGGAAGCCAGATATGCGTTCCGATGGGTATTCCCTCTGAGATAATGCATGTAACCGGCTTCCCACTCGCCCTCATAGGTTGGCTTCTGTATCTTCCGGATGGCCTCGTCAAGGTCTGTCTCCACCAGCACCCCGGAAACCTCCACCGCATTCCGCATCAGATTGTCGGACTTCTCGGTGTATGCTCTCTGATAGTGATAAAAGATAAACCAGGTGAACAGGCCGATGGGAATCATCCACGCCGCAGCCAGAATACTGATCAGTATGGCGCGCAGAGAAAGACGGCTCCCTTTCCTCTGTATAAATTGTTTTTTCATAAGATAATTTCACCGTATTTTTGTGCGCCTTTGCGCACATGGAATCAGAAGTTGACTCAATGCCTTTCTGAGTCAACATTGTACCTCTTTTTCGTGCGCTTCTGCGCACATGGAATCAGAAGTTGACTCAATGCCTTTCTGAGTCAACATTGTACCACAAAAGGAAGGGAAACACCATGTGCTATCCCCTCCTTTTTCTGACATTCCTTTCCACGGCGCACCGGAAGCCGCCCACAGCTCTGCAAAGAAACCGCTCCTAGCCGTTCAGTCCCAGAAAGCGCTCGTAAATCCCGCAGACATTGGCTGCATCCTTGGGGTTCGGCATCTCGCAAAAGATGCGCAGCAGCGGTTCCGTCCCCGAAAACCGTGCGATCACCCAGCCTCCGTTTTTAAAATAGACCTTGGAGCCATCCAGATAGCTGACCTTTTCCATCTCGAAAGGCAGCTCGGGAAGCCTCTTTTCCTCCATCAGAATTCTCCGGATTTCCTCCTTCTTCTCCTGATTAAAACGGTAGTCTCTCTCCTCCATGTCAATCAGCCCGTACTCCGCCTCGATATCGGCAATGATGGCGGAAAGCTTTTTTCCCGAAGCCGCAATCATTTCCACCAGCAGCATGGCGGCGTAGATACCGTCTTTCCCCTTGATATGTCCCCTTACGGTAAGTCCGCCGGAGGATTCCCCTCCGATGACGGCATCCGTCTCGTTCATTTTTGCGGAAATGTATTTGAAGCCCACCGGAACCTCATAGCATTTCTCCCCGAAGGCCTCCGCAACCCGATCCAGCACATGAGTGGTGCAGATATTGCGGACCACGGGCCCCTTCCAGTCCTTAAACTTTTTCAGATAGTAATACAAGAGCACCAGAATCTCGTTGGGATGCAGGAAACGCCCTGTGTCGTCAATGATTCCCAGCCTGTCCGCGTCCCCGTCGGTGGCGATGCCGATGTCATAATGCCTGTCCGTCACATAGGTCTGAAGCATGTGGAGCGTTGCCGCCGTGGGAGCCGGAAGCCGTCCGCCGAACAGGGTGTCGTGCCTGTCGTGAATCACCTCCACCTCGCAGCGAGCCGTCTGCAGCAGGGTCCGCAGAGAAGTCTCGGACACGCCGTACATGGGATCCAGCACCACCCTGAGACCGCTTTCCCGGATGGTCTCCATATCGACGGCTGCCATCAGGTTATCCAGATACTCGTTCAGCGGGTAAATCTCCTGGATCAGTCCCCTGTCCTTCGCTTTGTCATAGTCCATCTCCGCAACCGGAAGCTTCACTCCCGCGATGTAGGTCTCTATCTCCTTTGTCTGAATCTCGTCTGCATCCCGGCCTCCGGCGGTGAATACCTTGATGCCGTTGTAGATCGCCGGATTGTGACTGGCAGTAATCATCATGCCATAGGAAAAGGCGTGCTTTTCCACATAAAACATCACCAGCGGCGTAGGGGAGGATTTGTTGATCAGATAGGCCTGTACTCCCTCTGCGGCAAAGACCACGGCTGCCCACTGCATGGCCTCCTTGGAGAGGAACCGCCTGTCATAGCCCATGACGATCCCATGCCCCGCCATGCCCTCGTCCTTCATTTTCTCGCACAGCGCCTTTGCCAATATCTGTATATTCTGCTTTGTAAATCCGTCTCCGATCACAGCTCTCCAGCCGCCTGTACCAAATTGAATCATGTTACGCACCTTCCTGCCCGCATTGAGGTGGGCGCTCCCCTTGTTGTTCTGTATTATTTTGTCCCCATGATAACCTTCACCTGATGGCTGCTTCCCGCTTCCGCCGCAGGAATTTCACTTACCTTTTCTCCGTCCAGCCAAATTTCAACAACACCCTTCATCACGCCTGCGGCGTTATCCACATGGATGTCGTAACGCGCTCCTCTCCAGACCCGGGTAACGTCGAACTCCTTCCAGTCCCCGGGAATACAGGGATCGATCTCCAGCCTGTCAAAGTCCGGTCGGATCCCCAGCATATACCGGGTGGCTGAGAAGTAAGCCCAGCCGCCGGAGCCTGTCATAAAGGGATGATGAGCCTGTCCGAACCTGCTGTGATCCTTTCCGCTGATAAACTGACAGTAGGAATAGGGCTCTGCCTCCCTGGTCTCTATCATGTCGTTCTGGTTATAAGGACAGAGGGCATCGTAATATTTCATGGCCTTGTCTCCCCTGCCCAGCATACACTCCGCCGCCCAGGCCCAGGGATTGGGATGGGAGAACACCGCGGAATTTTCCTTCAGACCAGGGTAAACCTTTGTGATAAAGCCAATGTCCGGGTTAACCTTCGTATAAGCCGGGGTGTTTAACAGCAGTCCGTAAGGCGTATAAAGATATTGGTCGATGGCATCCATGGCCTTCAGGGCCCGCTGTCCCTCCGCCGCGCCGGACAGAACCGCCCAGGCGTTGGACTCCAGGTGGACTCTGCCCTCCTCGTCCTCAAAGGTTCCGATCTTTCTTCCCTTTTTCGTGATGCCCCGGATGTACCACTCCTTATCCCAGAGCACCTCGTCGCAGACCTTTCGCACTCCTTCGGCCACCGCCTCATAGTGCGCCGCGTCCTCGTCTCTTTCCAGCCGCTTTGCCAGCTGTACAAAATTTTTCAGCGCCCAGTAATGCAGGAAGCTGACCATGGCGCTCTCTCCGCCGCCCAGGTTCAGACAGTCGTTCCAGTCCGCCCTCAGCCCCTTGCAGACGCCGTTTTCTCCCACCTGCTTCTCCGAGAAGTCCAGGATGGCTTTCAGATGCTCGTAGACCGTACCGCTGCCGCCGTCCGCATAAGGCGCCGCCTTGTCTGCGAAGGCAAGCTCTCCTGTCTCCCTGATATATTCCACCACGGAGGCTACCAGCCACAGCGCGTCGTCCGCACAGGCGTCCTCCGGCCCGTGAATCCGGTCCTTTGCCGACACGGGAATCACCGTGGGAGACTTAAAGCCGTCCCCCTCCTTTTCCTCCTCAAACCACGCGGGGTCGAACAAATGCAGTCCATATCCTTCGGACACAAGACCGTTCAGCAGCTGTTCGATCCTGTTCCGGCACTTGTCAGGATTGGAGTGGGGGATGGTCATGGCATCCTGGGCGGTATCCCGGTAGCCCAGGCCAGTCCGTCCCCCCACTTCGATAAAGGAGGCAAATCTGGAAAACATGACGTTGATCTCCGACTGATACAGCGTCCATGTGTTGATAAGCGTGTTCATGCCCTCATGGGGCGTTCTGATCCGGAGTTTGCCGCACTTCTCCTCCCAGTAGGCGCGAAGGTCTTCATAGGCCCGGTCCACATTGGAAAGATCGCTGTATTTTTCCCGCACCCGCGCTCCGGCCTGACAGTTTCCCTCGCCCAGCATATAGATCAGCCGCACGGTCTCACCGGGCTGAAGCATCAGATTTTTCTGCAGCGCTCCGCAATGGTTTCCGCCCTTCTCATAGCCTCCGCCGCACCTTCCGTCGATCACCGCCTGAGGATTGTCCTCCGTGTGGTACAGCCCCAGGAACCTGTCCCGCATACATTCAAATCCGTCCGGCTCAAAGCTTGCGGTAAAATACTGATATCCATCCGGCTCATAGTACAGATCCTCCTCAATAATACCGTCCGCATAGGAGCTCCCCGCACAGTAAAGACTCATCTGAAAATTCTGGTTGTCCGCACCGATGGCATGGAACGAAAACTCCAGGTAGGAAAACAGGCTCAGATCCCGGGCCTGTGCGCCCTCATTGGTCACGGTCACGTCCCAGAGCAGCACGTTTTCCCCTCTGGGCACCAGCATGGTCTGCGTGGCAAAAAGATCGCTGTAACGGCACTCGTAGGAGGTGTAGGACATGCCGTGCCGGCAGGTATACTTTGCCTCCTCGAAGGATTTTGCCACGGGCTGCCAGGAGATGCTGAAGTAGTCCGCCGTCTGATTGTCCCTGATGTAGATGTAATAGCCCGGCCTGTCCATGGGAATGCTGTTCCCGTGAAAGCGGCTGATGCGGTGATACTCCGGACTCTTGTAAAAGGAGTAGCCCCCCGCCGTGTTGTTGATGACTGCGGCGTAATCCTCCACCCCCAGATAATTGGTCCAGGAAGTGGGAAGATCCAGCCTGTCAATGACGTACTCCCGTTTCTGATTGTCAAAATATCCGTATCTCATTGCTGGTCCCCCGTTTGGAATTTATTATAATCTGAACTGTACTTCCATTATAAAAATTCCGGGAAACTTTCGGAATTGTCAGATGTGCTAAAATTTGTTCCGATTTGGCTTCCGGCCTGCGCCTGCCTCCACCGCATCTTCAGGGACTCATAGCCCACGCCGGGAAACAGCCTCCTGATCCTCCTCTCCTTCTCCTCCATGGAGGAAAAATCCAGCCACACGCTGCCCGGAGCCAGCTCTCCCGCAGATACCTTTTCCTCCTCCGAAAAGTCAAACACACAGACAGACCCGCCGGACGGAAAACGCAGCGCCCGGTATGGCCTCCGGTTGCCCAGGGGGTATACGGCGATGGCCAATCCGTTCTCTATGTAAAATTCCTCCGCAAGCTCTTCCGTCTCCTCCGTCCACTGCTCCTTCGGCAGATACCAGCAAAGACTTTTCATGTTCCTGGCACACTGTTCCAGCAGCATGGGAAGATCGGGCGATATCCCCAGCAAAACAAAATGAGGCCCTCTGGCCTTCTGAAGCAGCGGCTTCATCCAGCGAAAACGCGGATACCCCTCAAATTCCGGAATGTTCCAGCAGGCCTGCCACAGTTTTCCTGTCAGCGTATTCTCATCTTTCAAAAAACCCGCCTCCCCGTCGTAGACACAGAAAAGCTCCTCCCTGGCTCCTGCCCGCTCCGCCGTCTCCTGAATCTCCCCGGCCATCCGCCCCAGGGCTGACTCCAGCTCCAGAACCGCCTGTCCGTACTCCTGCATCTGCCTGCGGTATTCCTTCTGCGCAGCCCGGCGCATGCGCCGCCTCTTAAACCATCCTCCCGCCCCGGGCTCCTCCGGCGGCTTGGGCTCCGCAGGCAGCAGGGCACCGAACCACTTCCCTCTCTCCGCGCCTACCTCCACCTTCAGCAGCAGATAATCCTCCACGCGCAGAGGCTTAATCCTCCAGGTCGTCAAATCTCTTTTTTTACAGAAAAAAATAATAGCGTCCATGCTCTAATATATGTATCGGACCTTGACGCTATGCTTCCTTACTTTTAGTCTGACCAGGGTTCTTCTCCGAAAATCCGCTCTACCCCTGCCAGCAGCTCCTCCATGGTCTCCATGGCGTTAATCATCCCCCGGAAACGGGCAGAATGAGGCATTCCAGCCGTATACCAGGCCAGGTGCTTTCGCATCTCCCGAACGGCAGTGTACTCGCCCTTGTGCTCCAGAAGCAGGGCGGCATGACGCAGAACCATTTCCCGCTTCTGTCCTCTATCCGGGGACGGAAGCACTGTTCCGTCCTCCAGAAACCGGACTGTGTCCCGGAAAATCCATGGGTTTCCCTGGGCCGCTCTCCCGATCATGACGCCGTCGCAGCCCGTCTCCCGAAGCATCTGCGCCGCAGCCGAAGGACTGTCCACATCTCCGTTTCCAATCACCGGAATCCCCACCGCTTCCTTCACCCTGCGGATGATTTCCCAGTCCGCTCTGCCGCTGTAGTACTGGGAACGGGTACGCCCGTGCACCGCCACCGCCGCCACGCCGCAGCCCTCTGCGATCCGGGCGATCTCCACCGCATTGACATGCTCCTCGTCAAAGCCCTTGCGGATCTTCACGGTCACCGGCTTTTTCACCGCCTTCACCAGACCGGTCAGCAGCTTCTCCGTCAGTTTCGGATCCCTCATCAGCGCCGAACCCTCGCCGTTGTTCACCACCTTGGGCACCGGACAGCCCATGTTGAAATCCAGAATGGCAAAGGGTCTTTCCTCAATCCGCGCCGCCATCCCTGACACAATCTCCGGGTCCGAGCCGAAAAGCTGCAGGGAGGCCGGCTGCTCCCCCGGATCTATGGTGAGAAGCTCTTCCGTGTTTTTGTTGTTATAATAAATCGCCTTGGCGCTGACCATCTCCATACAGACAAGTCCCGCCCCCATTTCCCGGCACAGCAGCCGAAAGGGCAGGTCCGTCACCCCCGCCATGGGGGCCAGTATCACATTGTTATCCAGCGTCACATTGCCTATTGTCAGCCTGCTCATCATCACACCTTCCGCCCGCGCCTGCGGGAAATTCTGTCTGTATGGCCCATTTTGCCGGACGTATGGCCATCAACGCCAAAGCACCCGCACTTTACTGCTGGGGATTTCTGCGATTCTTGTCGTAAATGATCCGCAGCCCGTCCAATGTCAGCGCGCTGTCATAGATATCAATTTCGTCCGTCTCGTCTGCAATCAGCCTCCCAAGCCCGCCGGTGGCCACTACCTTCAGATTCCTGATGCCGCTCTCCTCCTTCACCTTCCGGATGATATACTCCGTCTGGCCGATCTGACCGTACACAAGTCCCGCCTGCATACTGGTGATGGTCTCCTGGGCAAGAATGGATTTCGGCTTTCTGATCTCGAAGTTGGGCAGCTTTGCCGCCTGGGTCCACAGTGCCTCGGAGCTGATGCGAATGCCGGGAGCCGTGATTCCCGCGGAAAATTCACCCTTCTCCGTAATCAGGTCATAGGTGGTGGCAGTTCCGAAGTCCACCGCCAGCACAGGGCCTTTGTATTTCTCAAAGGCAGCCACCGCGTCCACGATCCGGTCCGCCCCGATCCCCCTGGGATCCTCCGTGACAATGCGGATACCGGTCTTTATGCCCGGTCCCACGCTTATGGGTCTCGTGTCCGTATACTTGATCAGACCGCCCATCAGGGAATGCATCACATCCGGCACCACGCTGGCCACAATGGATCCCTCCAGCTGCCCGGTCTCGATTCCCTTGTTCTTCAGAAGCTGCGTGATCATCACTCCGTATTCGTCCGAGGTCCTGGGGGTCTTGGTCATCATGCGGAAGGTACACCGCAGTTTTTTACCCTCAAACACGCCCAGCGTCATATTGGTATTTCCCACATCAATCACTAATATCATTGTCCGTCACTCCGCTATGTCTTCCTTCAAAATGAACACCCTGTAATACAGACTCAGGGACTCAAAGAGCTCCTGCCTTCTCCTGCGCACCTCCGACACCATCAGACCGCTGCTGATCTCGTCGTAGTAGATATCGTCGTCATCGGCATTTGTCTCCAACAGCACGTTTCCGTCCTCCTCAAAAGAGATGGTGAACACGCCGCCCACCTCCTCTGTAAACAGGACACAGAGAATGTGCAGCTCCTCCCTGATGGATTCCGGAATCCCGTTAAACTGTTCATTAAAATAATATTTCATCTCGTAGGCATTGGCTCCGCAGAGCACCGTTTTTTCCATGGCAACCTCTCTTCAACCTCTCAGACTCATGTGTAACCGTTGATCCCCCGCACGGACACCTCCCCGGCGTAAACGCAGGTCAGAAGGCCGTCCTCCCGTTCCACCAGCAGTTCTCCCCCGGCGTTGATCCCTCTGGAAATACCGCAAAAAGCTCCCTTGGGATCCAGCACCCGTACCTCTCTGCCCCTGTTTACCAGTAGGGCATTGTATTCCTCCAGCACTCCGCCTAAGTCGGAGGCACAGCGGAAGCCGTCATAATATTCCTCGAAAGCTTTCATGCTGTTCACAATCAGCCCTGCCTTTGACACCGGCCCGCCGCACTCTGCCTGAAGGCAGGTGGCCGCAGCCGCAATCTCCGGCACAAATTCCTGCATCCCCACATTGATGCCCACGCCGATGACCACATACTGAATGAATTCCCGCTCCACGCTCATCTCCGTCAGAATGCCGCAGACCTTCTTTCCGTTAACCACGATGTCGTTGGGCCACTTGATCAGCGCCTCCGCCCCGCAGGTCTCCCGAATTCCCTTCGCAACGGCCAGCGCCATGAGCAGCGTCACCATGGACGCTCTGGCCGGCTCAAATTCAGGCTTCAGGATCAGGGTAAAATAGACGTTCACACCGGCGGGACTGCTCCACGCCCTGCCACGCCTGCCACGGCCTGCGGTCTGCATATCCGCTGCCACCAACGCCCCCTCCGAAGCCCCGTTTTCCGCGTCCAGCTTGGCCCGGAGGTTTGTAGAATCCAGCATATCGTAAAAGCTCACCGGATGTCCTGCCCACCTGGTATCCATGCGGCTCTCCAGCTCACTTTGCCCGTATACCTCTCCCTCCTGTGTCAGGAGATATCCTCTGTTCTGTACTGCCTCGATACAGTATCCTTCTTTTTTCAGCTGATTGACCGCCTTCCAGACAGCTGTGCGGGACACGCCGAAGCGCTCGCACAGCTCCTGCCCGGAGACATAGCTCTCCCGCTCCCGCAGAAGAGCCAGAATTTCCGCCTTCCTCTCCAAACCGACTCCCATCTGCCCGCCATCTCAGGCAATTCCGTGATTCCTTCTATCCGCTTCCGGAAAGAACTGACGCCTTACGCATCTCCGGAAACCAGCGTGGCATACATCACCGCCTTGATGGTGTGCATCCTGTTTTCCGCCTCCTCAAACACCAGGGACTGCCCGGACTCAAATACCTGATCCGTCACCTCCATCTCCGTGATGCCGAACCGCTGTCCCATCTGTGCGCCGATTTTCGTCTTCAGATCATGGTAGGCCGGGAGACAGTGCAGAAAAATTGCATCTTTTCCTGCATTTTCCATTACCGCGGTATTTACCTGGTAAGGAGAAAGCTCCCGGATGCGCTCCGTCCAGACCTCATCCGGCTCTCCCATGGATACCCAAACGTCTGTGTAGACCACATCCACGCCCCGGGTTCCCGCCATCACATCCTCCGTCAGGGTAATATGTCCGCCGCTCCCGGCCGCAATGGCCCGGCACTGCTCCACAAGGGCCTCTTCCGGAAAATACTTTTTCGTGGTACATGCCCGGAAATCCATGCCCATCTTCGCACACGCCACCATCAGGGAATTTCCCATATTATAACGCGCATCCCCCAGATAGGCAAGCCGGATCCCCTCAAGCCGCCCAAAGTGCTCCCGGATGGTCAGCAGATCTGCCAGCATCTGGGTCGGATGAAATTCGTTGGTCAGCCCGTTCCACACGGGAACCCTGGCATATTCCGCCAGCTCCTCCACGATGCTCTGCTCAAATCCCCGATACTCGATGCCTTCAAACATGCCGGAAAGAACCCTGGCCGTGTCCGCAATGCTCTCCTTCTTGCCGATCTGAGAGCCCGCCGGATCCAGGTAGGTGGTTCCCATCCCCAGATCATGGGCAGCCACCTCGAAGGCGCATCTGGTGCGGGTGCTGGTCTTCTCAAAAATCAACGCCACATTCTTTCCCCGGAGCACATCTGCCGGAATGCCCTTTTTCTTCTTCTCCTTCAGGTCAGACGCCACATCCAGAAGATAAGTGATTTCCTCCGGGGTAAAATCCAACAGCTTTAAAAAATCCCGTCCCTGCAAATTCATAAAACCCGCTCCTCCTGCACTAAATTTGTTCCTTATTTATTCTCCTCCAGATACAGCTGCACACGGTTTTGAATGTTCCTCGCCGCCTGCTCTGCCGTCTGGGCTCTTTCAAAATAGACCTCCGCCTCTTCCTGAATGATTGCTTTGACAGTCTCCGTCCCCCACAGCTCCGCCCGACAGCTGTCCATAAAGACGATATAGTCATCCACATAGCTGCTTCCGTCCTTCTTCAACGGTACGGTCATGTTTGTCGCCGTATCGATTTCATAGTCTCCGCCTGCCGCATCCGGCACCACGCGCTCCCGCAGCACATCCTTGCGCAGCACGTTCCTCTCAACTCCGCTCTGGAACTCCTTTCCGTAATAAAAGCGCAGGAAATCCATCGCTTCCTCCAGGTGTTCCGACTTTGCGTTTACCACGAGAAAACCGTAACATTCCAACACATTGCCGCTGCCGTCCTCAGTGGGAATTCCCACCAGCCGCGCCTCCCCACCATAATACTCCATCAGACATGCATAGATGGAAATTCCACCGCCGTAGATCACATCCGCCAGATAGACTCCGTCCGCCACCTTGGCAGCATTCTCAAACTCCTGGTCGATATCCAGGTTGGTATGCTCGCGTACATTTCTCTCCGCTATCATCTCCAGCACCTGGAGGAACAGATCGCTCTCAAAATTACAGGTATGATTCTCCCAGTCAATAAAGGGGGAATTTGCCAGTTCCGTCAGCACCAGATAATCCAGCATCTCCTGCTGTGACCAGCGCTCCGGCAAGAAACGCCAGGCCCCCTGCCTCTTTCGTTCTCCCCACAGCTCTGCTGCCTCCGAAAGGGTCCAGGTTTCTCTCTGCCAGTTGCCCTCCGTGGTGATCATGCTGATTCCGTTTACTCCCGCGGGCAGCCCGGCCAGCCTGCCGTCCCGCTCTCCCGCCGTCAAAATGCCCTCAAACAGCTGCCTTTGGGTCTCCTCCTCCAGCACACCGGAAAGATCTGCCAGAAACTGTTTTCCGTTGAGCCGTTCCATGTCCTCCGCGTGCACAAAAAGCAGGTCGGGCCCTTCCCCTGCGGACATCTGCGCAATAATGCGCTGATAAAACCCCTCGTTGTTTTCCCGGCCCGCATCGTACGCGATCTGACAGTCCGGATGAGCCACGGACCAGGCCACCGCGGCCTCTTCCACACTTCCGCCGTTATACCACAGATTCGCCAGACGCAGTGTCCCTTCCGTCTCTTCCTTTGGGCCAAAGTACAGAATGTCGATCTGCCCGTCCTTCTCCGTCATGGCCATCAGATTTCCAGCCTCATCAACTCCAATGCATTCATGATTCATCAGATGACTGTACCCGTATCCGCTCAACTGTGCAATACAGTTCAGATCCCCTGCGGCGGCATCCCACAGAACCGCCTGGGTTCCCCACATCATATAGATCACTCCGTTGTCAGTTACACAGCCTGTCTGCATGTCGGAACTGGTGAGTGTGGCCAGCTCCTTCAGCTCTCCCGAATCCACATCCAGAAGCTGCACCTTCATATCCAGCGCCATCAGCGGCGTTCCGTCCGGCAGCCTGCAGTACAGATACATGGAGCACTTCCCTGTTTGCGAAGGCAGTGTGTGCAGCACCTCCGCCTGCCCCGGCGTCTCTCCCTCCCCCAGGACATAGATTGCCGGCGTATCGGAACAGCCGGCCAGATATACATGACCGTCTCCGTCTCCCCAGAACTCATACCACTCACCCACCTGGGCTTCCGCCTGTGTCAGCTCCAGCATACTTCCCTCTCCGCTGTCTAAATTCCAGCTCAGCAAAAAAGCCTGCTGTACCTCGTCACGCGTATAGCCCAACGCCATCAGCTGGTGCTCTCCCACCACGTCGATGTCTCTGATCAAAAGCCCGGGATGTGTCTCCTCCCAGAACGGAACGGCACAGTGGCTCTCCCTGGTCTTCCCGTCCAACCAGTAAAGACGATACCTTCCGTTTTCTTCCTCCCCCAGCTCATACTCCCGCAGCACATAAAAGTCACTGCCAAAGCTGTCACATCTGTCAAAGTCAACCTGAGCTTGGATGTAGTCAAAATCCGGCTCCGGAATCTCCAACCTGCGGGAATCCAGGCACTTCCAGTTCAGCTCGCCCTCCAGCATCCGAGGCATCTCATAACCGCCCCTGGTCCAGTCCACAGGCTCCCTTGGAACCTCCGGTTCCGGTTCCTGCACGGAGGCTTCCGTCTGTATCTCTCCGGTAGCCTCCTGTGTTTCCTCCTGGTCCTGCCTTCCGCAGGCCGCAAACAACATCAAACAAATAAACAGAACCCATATCACTGTACTTTTTCTGTTTTTCATTTCTTTTCCCCCACTCAAATACTTTATGCTTCCTCAACACCTCCCCAGGTGTTCCATCCCCAAAAACAATATCCCGGCAGCAATTGCCGCCGGGATTCATTCTCTGTAACGGAAGCCAGGATCATGCTGTTTTTCCGAATCGCCTTACTTTGCGGCTTTTCCGGCTTCCTTCCAGGTAGCTGCAAGGCTTGCGATTCCCTGCAGGTCGGAAGGAAGGAGAATGGTGTTCGCCTGTCCGTCGGCAACCTTTTCGAATGCTTCCAGGCTCTTGATCTTCAGGACAGCCTCATCTGCTCCGGCCTCCTTCAGCATCCTGATACCGTCCGCATTTGCCTGCTGCACCTTCAGAATCGCCTCCGCTTCACCTTCTGCCTCACGGATCATCTTCTCCTTCTCTGCCTCAGCGCGCAGAATTGCAGACTGCTTGTCGGCCTCGGCACGCAGAATCGCGGATTCCTTCGCACCCTCTGCCTCCAGGATCTTCGCCTTCTTCTCACCTTCGGCCCGGGTGACTGCCTCACGTCTCTCACGCTCTGCCTTCATCTGCTTCTCCATGGCATTCTGGATTTCAGCAGGAGGAATGATGTTTTTCAGCTCCACACGGTTTACCTTGATTCCCCAGGGATCAGTGGCGATATCCAGCGCGGCGCGCATCTTGGTATTGATGGTCTCACGGCTGGTCAGGGTCTGATCCAGCTCCAGATCACCGATGATGTTACGGAGAGTGGTAGCGGTCAGATTCTCGATAGCCATCATGGGATTCTCCACGCCGTAGGTAAACAGCTTGGGATCCGTGATCTGATAAAACACAACCGTGTCAATTCTCATGGTAACGTTATCCTTGGTGATAACGGGCTGAGGCGGAAAATCTGCCACCTGCTCCTTTAAGTTTACTCTTCTGGCCACCTTATCCAGAAAAGGAACTTTCACATGAAAGCCCACAGACCAGGTTCCCTGATATGCGCCCAGACGCTCAATCACATAAGCCTGTGCCTGAGGAACGATCTTGAAGCAGGAGACAAGAACCGCCAGAAGAACGACTACCAATACGGCTACTAAAATAATAGGTCCCATTTTTTACCTCTTTCTGTACTGTTTCAGTGACAGCACGCACTTAACTTTTATGTCACCCCGGCGCCTCGCCCGCTACTGCTCCTGGTCCCGGGATTCCATCTCCTCCATCTGCAGAACGCTCACGGGCTCGGGAATCTGCTCCTTCTCCCCCTGAAGATTCAGCTTCTGCATCTGTTCGTCCGGTCTCACAATCAGCTTCACCCCGCTGACCGAGACAATATTTACAACGCTTCCCACAGGGATTCGCACCTTTTCGTCAGTACTCCTGGCGCTCCACTCCTGGCCGCTCAGCGTAACCTGACCGATTCCCTGAATATTGTCGATCTCGCCCGTGACCACAGCCTGACGTCCCACCATGCTCTCCACGTTGGTCTTGATGCGGTCCCTGTTAAAATACTTCACAGCCACCGGCCTTGTAAAGAACAGCAGTGTCAGGGATACCCCTGCAAAAAGAATGATCTGCAGCCAGATGGGCAGGTGCAGCATTGCCGCCAGGATGGCCACAAGAGCGCCCCCGGCAAACCAGATCGTGGTCAGCCCCATGGTCAGCACTTCCACCACTATGGCTACAATTAACAACACAAGCCAGAAAATCAACATTTCACTCATTCATATCACTCCCTTTTCCTGTTTACGTTTATTATATCCCAAATTCGTCTCACAGGCAATCTGTTTCTATTCCACGACTTGCAAAACGGAGCGGCAAACCAAAAAAGGCGGCCCGCTTCATCGCGGCGCCGCCCTTTTCTCTGTGCTTTTTTAATAGAATACATGATTGCCGATGACCAGACCTTCCCGTCCGTTGTTACGGCGGAAATGGGTCATGTCTCCAACGTTGGATACGCCCGAAAGCGCCTCCTGTGCCGCCTGCAGGCAGCTGTCCTTTATCCTGCCGGACTCCAGCACTCTGTTCACCTTTCCGCTCATGGCGGGCGTGAACTGTCCTGACGCGTAAATTACGCCGTGTATGCTGTCCGGGTACGCGCCGCTTCTCACGCGGTTCATAACCACCGCGCCTACGGCCACCTGGCCCTCGTAGGGCTCTCCGCCTGCCTCGCACTGAATCAGTGCCGCAAGCAGCAGCGTGGTATCCACATCCGTGGTATAAGCGCCGTAATTGACGTGGCGCTTTGCCTCCCGCTCGGCCTCTTCCCGCGCCTTGATCTCGTCCATGGTCTCCCCGGAGTCGATCAGGAAATCAACTATGACGTACTCCGATGAAACGTAGCCGTCACCGCCCTCATAGTCGATGCACACCCAGCCGTTCTCGTCGTCCTTGCTCAGCACCTCCACAATCTCGCCCTTGGGAAGAAATCCCATGATCCCTGCATCCGTGCTGGGCTCCATCCTGACACGCAGGGTCTCCGTGTCGATGGTGGCAATCATCTTTCCCACATCGTTGGCCAAAGTCAGCGCGTCATCCCCGAAGAGCAGGTACTCATCGGACGCCCAGCCCACGATATTTCCCGACTGCAGCTTGGTCCATCCATTCTGTCTGTCCAGAATGGTACCCCCGCAGTCCTTGTACAGTTTTCCGACCTTGTCTGCCTCCTCGCTGGCCTCGCTCCTGACATTGAGGGCGCTCTTCACATTCGCCATAACCAATGTGCTGACGCTCTCCTCCTCCTTTTCCCACAGCTCCAGATTCAGCTCCTGTGCCTTTGCGTTTACGAGCTCGGTGGAATTTGTCACGTCCGGGTTCAAGAGGGATGCGACTCCGCCCCTCAGGTCTCCCAGACTATCGCTGCTGCCAGCCCGGACGGTCATGCCCGACCGCAGCGCCAGGGAAAAGAAAAGCAATATTCCCAGTGCCGCGGCAGCCAGCCTTCTGCCCTTTTTCATCTCAATATACCTCCGGAATAAATCTTGATAATGGTAATTATTCCATTCCCTTAATAAAATTATTACGAAGTTGTTAAATTTATTACAGAGGTATCATATCAAATATTAAAAATTTTGTCAAGTTTTTGCTATGAACAGCGATTTACAGCACTTTGGACTTCTCAATGCAGGCCTCCACCGCGTCGATCACAG
This sequence comes from uncultured Acetatifactor sp., assembly GCA_910586835.1. GTDB lineage: Bacteria > Bacillota > Clostridia > Lachnospirales > Lachnospiraceae > Acetatifactor. The sequence goes on along the minus strand of CAJUJU010000033.1, from coordinate 12,140 downwards.
CCCCGCGGAACCCCCGTCTCTCCAGAGTCTTTACGGCTTCTATGGTAGTCCCCCCGGGAGAGCACACCATATCCTTCAGCTGGCCGGGATGCCTTCCCGTCTCCAGCGCCAGCCTGGCGCTTCCCAAAATCGCCTGCGCCGCAAATTCATATGCCTGCTTTCTCGGCATCCCCGCCGCCACCGCCTCGTCCGCCATGGCCTCAAGAAACAGAAAGACATAGGCCGGGGAGCTGCCGCTGATCCCCACCACCACATCCATCAGTCTCTCCGGAACCACGCCGGCTCTGCCGAAGCTTTCCAGCAGTTTTACCACCGTCTCCAGCTCCTCTGCGGAGACTCCTTCTCCGGCGCATACGCCGGTACAGCCTTCCATCACCAGCGCCGGTGTGTTGGGCATACACCGGATGAGCTTGCGCTTCGTTCCCCCGAAGGCGCTTTGCAGGTCGGCAAGGGTCTTCCCCGCCGCTATGCTCACCACCACCGTCTCCTCCCGCACATAATCCCGGATTTCTCCGATTACCTCCGGCAAAATCTGCGGTTTTACGGCAAGAAACAAAATATCCGACATTTCTGCCACTTTTCTGTTCTCAAGAATGACTGTTATGTCATATTTTTCCCTTATTTTCGACGCTGTTTCTTCCGTTCTTGATGACCCGATTATATTTTCCGGAGCCGTTATCCCTCTTTTCAGCATCCCACCTATCATGGCCTCCGCCATATTTCCCAGGCCGATAAAGCCAAGCTTCTTATCTGACATAATCCACCTCCTGTCCGCCTTTTGCGGGCGTCAATTCCCTGTTGACCGTCTCTGTCTGTGTGCCTCGTACATCAGCAGAGAGGCAGCCACCGCCGCATTCAGGGACTCCACCCTGCCCTCCATCGGAATCTTCAGGTATTCGTCCGCCCGCTCTGCCGTCCCTTGGCTTAGACCATTCCCCTCGTTTCCGATCAGAAACGCCGTCCCCCCGCAAAAGGAAAAGCTGTCGTAATACCTGCTTCCTTCCAGATGGGCCGCATAGGTGCGGATTCCTCTCCCGCGCAGCTTTGAAAGGACCTCATCCAAGCTGTCAACATAGAGAAAAGGCACCCGGAAGACGGAGCCCATGGTGGAGCGAATGGTTTTGGGATTAAAGATGTCAACCGTGCCGCCGCTCATGATAACACCTGTTATACCAGCTCCTTCCCCGGTTCTCACAATAGTTCCCAGATTCCCGGGATCCTGGAGATTTTCCAGAACCACAAGAAGCGGATCCGGCCGGTCCAGCATCTGCTCCAACCGGTACACGGGCTGCCGCAGCACGCACAGGATTCCCTGGGGCGACCGGGTGTCCGACATTTTGGAAAAAAGCTCCTCCGTCACCGTCTCATAGCCCGCCTCCTCCAGTTTTTTCCGAAGTACCGGTCGGGATACCGCCTTCTCCAGCGCCCCCGACGTCACATATACCTCCCTGACCAGCTCCCCGGGCGCTTCCTCAAACATTTTAAAGCCCTCGGCAAGGAACACACCGTCGGCGCGTCTCTCCCTGGCCTTCTGCCGCCACTGTATCACCCGTCTGATTCTTGGATTTGCACTGCTGGTAATCAAACCGATTCCTCCCTTCCGAACCTGCCGCCTCCGGCATTGCCTTCCGCCATAATACCCGCTGTCGGCGCTTTGCTTCACCGGCACAGTCCCTCCGCATCCGCCGGCGCATAAACAACGGCGGCTCTCCCTCTTCGGGATTGCCGCCTCGCTTTTCCTGCCGAAATCTCTTTCCTTTCGGGAAACGCGTTCCTCAGCGTTCCCGCCAAACCATACCGCCGCCTATACCGTCAGCAGCCTGGAAACCTCAAACTGATATTCGTTGATGCCCTTCTCCATGTTCAGAGCCTCCTCAATATCAAAGTCCATAAACTCTCCGTGCTTATAGCCCACTACCCTGTTGGTCTTTCCCTGAAGCATGATATCCACCGCATATGCGCCCATAATGGAAGCGTAATAGCGATCCATGGCTGTGGGGTTACCGCCCCGCTGCATGTATCCCAGAATCGTCGCCCTTGTCTCAATACCGGTAGCCGCCTCGATCCTCCTGGCCATGGAAGTGGAATGTCCGATTCCCTCGGCGTTGATGATCAGATGGTGAGTCTTTCCCTTCTTACGGCTCTCAATGATATGATTGATGATCTCCTGCTCGTTGTAGTCATATTTCTCGGGGATAAGCACATCCTCCGCACCGTTGGCGATTCCGCACCAGAGCGCAATATACCCGGCGTGGCGCCCCATAACCTCAATGATACTGCATCTCTCATGGGAGGAAGAGGTATCCTTCACCTTGTCAATGGCCCGCATGGCCGTGTTGACTGCCGTGTCAAAACCGATGGTATACTCTGTACACGCGATATCCAGGTCGATGGTTCCCGGGATTCCCACGGTGTTGATCCCCAGCCTGGAAAGCGCCTGCGCCCCCCGGTAGGAGCCGTCTCCGCCGATCACCACAATACCGTCAATGCCGTGCTTTCTGCAGATGTCAGCGCCCCTCTTCTGGTACTCCGCCTTCTTGAACTCCAGACATCTGGCCGTACCCAGCACCGTGCCTCCGCGCTGAATAATATCGGACACATTACGGGGCTCCATATCTATGATCTCTTCATTCAGCAGTCCGTTATATCCCTTTTTGATGCCTTTTACCTTCAGATTCCTGGAAATGGCGGTACGAACCACGGACCGGATGGCCGCATTCATCCCGGGTGCGTCTCCGCCGCTGGTCAACACTGCAACTGTCTTTATTTTATCTGACATGTTTCGTCCTCCTTGCCCGTCTTATGAAAGATGGTCTCGATTCAAACAAACACATTTTAATCTATTTCCCGGTGCATTTCAATAGGTTTACTCAGGATTTTAACGAGAATTCTTAATTTTTACATTTCCCTGGCCAAAAAGCTCCTCCAGCTTTCTCACAAGCGTCTCGTCCCCGTTCACCCGACGGTTGGGGGGCAGCACCTTAATCCCTTTCGTATCCCTCAGGAAAATCACCACATCGTCGTTCCCATCCGAGTCGGCAATGGACTCCAGCAGCTCCTTCTCCCGGGCGGCATAGCTCTCCGCGTCCGGAAACTGGATCCAGATCCCGGACGGCAGCCTTCCGGGCGTCTGAGCATCCTGTCCCCCGGAACCCGGAGTGCCCTTTCCCGCGCCCCTTCCGCTGTGCGCTCCCCCGGAACCGCCTTCCGCTCCTGCCGGATTCTGCATTTCCTTCCCTGACCATGTGCCTTCCGCCCGGCGGAAACCGCTCTGTCCGGTTCTGCCTTCACCCTCTCGTCCTGCAAAACGCTCTCCGCCTCCGAAACCGCCCCGCCTGCCGCTGCGGAAGATGGGCGCCCCCTGTGCCTGCGCCGCCTCCTCAAAGCTGACAATCTGCTCACAGATCACCTTTCCGTCCTTATCCTCCTCCGCGGAGACCCGTCCCCTCACAAAGATCTTTGCCTCCTCATTCAAAAGGCTGCCGTATTTCTCGTAATCTCTGGGAAACACCATAATTTCTACATTGCCCACCAGATCCTCCAGGTTCAGAAAGGACATAACCTGATTCTTTTTCGTATATTTGATGGTCTTGTCCGCAATCATTCCTCCCACCACCACAATGGACTGATCCGCCGCGCGGACGGCCCCCGTCTCCTCATCCAGCACAAAATCGTTGGTGGTGTTGGTGATGTAGCTCTGCCAGAGCTCCTGGTATTCCTCCAGCGGGTGGCCGCTTAAATAGATACCCAGCACCTCCTTCTCGAAGGCCAGCAGCATCTCCTTGGTATACTCCCCCACCTCCGGCATACGGATATCAAATTCCTCCTTCTGGGAATCGTCCGCTATGTCAAACAGGGAGATCTGACCCGCAAGGTTGCTCTTGCGGTCCTTGATAATATGATCCAATATCTGGATATACACGCTCATGAACTGCTTTCTGGTGCCTCCCAGACTGTCCATGGCTCCCGCCTTGATAAAATTCTCAATGGAACGCTTATTCATCTCCCGGTCCGCCATCCGGGTAATAAAATCATTCAGGTTTGTAAAATGGCCCCTGAGCCTTCTCTCCTCCTCAATACTGTCGATCACAGGCTTTCCGATGCTCTTGATGGCGGTCAGCGCATACCTGATCTTTCCGTCGCAAACCGCAAAGCCGCTCTGACCCTCGTTGATGTCCGGCGGCAGAAGCTCGATCCCCATGCTTCTGCAGGTGAGAATGTACTCCGACAGCTTCTTGGGGTTGTCTATGACAGAGGTCATCAGCGCCGCCATAAACTCAACCGGATAATAATACTTCAACCATGCCGTCTGAATCGTGACCACCGCATAGCAGGCGGCATGAGATTTGTTGAAGGCATATTTTGCAAAATCCATCATTTCATCATAGATCCCCACCGCCACCTTTTCACTGATTCCCTTGGAGACACAGCCCGGCACTCCCTCTTCCTGGTTGCCATAGACAAAGTTGGCACGCTCCTTCTCCATGACCGACTGCTTTTTCTTACTCATGGCTCTCCGCACCAGGTCGCTGCGCCCCATGGTGTAGCCACCCAGGGAGCGGACGATCTGCATCACCTGCTCCTGATAGACGATACAGCCGTAGGTGGGCCGCAGAATCGGTTCCAGCTGCGGACAGGCGTAGCTCACCGCCTCATTGCTGTTTTTTCCCCTGATATATTTGGGTATGAAATCCATGGGGCCCGGACGGTACAGGGAAATGCCCGCAATGATATCCTCCAGGCTCTGGGGGCGGAGTTCCTTCATGAAATTTTTCATTCCCGCGCTCTCCAGCTGGAAAATTCCATCGGTTTTTCCGGTGCCGATGGAGGCCAGAACCTGGGGATCGTTATAGTCGATGGCCGCAATATCAATCTGCTTCCCCGTGGACTGTCGGATGAAATCCACCGCATCCCGGATGACGGTGAGGTTTCTCAGCCCCAGAAAGTCCATCTTCAAAAGTCCCAGTTCCTCCAGCGTGGTCATGGTAAACTGTGTGGTGATGGAGCCGTCGCTTCCTCGCGACAGCGGCACAAATTCGTCCGCCGCCTCCGGGCAGATGACCACTCCCGCCGCATGCATTCCGGTGTGTCTCGGCAAACCTTCCAGGCGCTTGCACATGTCGATGAGCGTGTGAACCTGCTCGTCCTCCTGATAGGTTCTGCGCAGCTCCGGATTCTTCTCAATGGCCAGATCCAGCGTGATGTTCAACTCGTTTGGAACCATCTTGGCAATGGAATCCGCCAGCGCATAAGGCAGATCCATGACTCTGGCCACATCCCGGATGACTCCCTTGGCCGCCAGCGTACCGAAGGTGACGATCTGCACCACCTTCTCCGCACCGTATTTTTGGCTCACATAATCGATGACCGTCTGCCGTCCGTTGGGGCAGAAATCCACATCAATATCGGGCATGGATACCCGCTCCGGATTCAGGAACCGCTCAAACAGCAGGTCATACCGGATGGGATCGATATCCGTGATCTTCAGACAGTAGGACACGATGCTTCCCGCCGCCGAGCCACGGCCGGGCCCCACAGGAATTCCGTTTGACTTGGCGTAATTGATAAAATCCCACACAATCAGAAAATAATCCACATAGCCCATGGTTCTGATGACGTCCAGCTCATACTCCAGGCGCTCTCTGAGCGTCTGGCCCGTATTCCCCGCAGGCTGGTTTCCGTCTCCGTAGCGCTCCGCAAGGCCGTCGGCGCACAGCTTGTTCAGATACGTCCAGGAGTCATACCCCTCCGGCACCTCATAGTGCGGCAGCTTGGTTTCCCCGAAGGTGATTTCCACATTGCAGCGGTCCGCAATGGCCTGGGTATTTTCCACCGCCTCCCACGCATAGGGAAAAAGCCCCTTCATCTCCTCCTCGCTCTTGACAAAATACTGGCCGCCCTCATAGCGCATCCGATCCTCGTCCGCCAGCTTTTTTCCGGTCTGGAGACACAGCAGGATATCGTGGGGCTCCACGTCCTCCGCGTAAGTATAGTGAACGTCGTTGGTGGCTACCAGGGGAATATCCAGTTCCCGGCTCATCCTGATCAGCTCCGTGTTCACCAGCCGCTGCTGCGGAATCCCATGATCCTGGAGCTCCAGAAAAAAATTCCCCTTGCCGAAGCAGGCCTCATATTTCCTGGCCGATTTTCTGGCCTCGTCCGTCAGCCCCTTGACAATATATCTCTGCACCTCACCCGCCAGGCAGGCGGACAGGGCGATAATCCCCTCGTGATAGCGGTTCAGCACCTCCATATCCACCCGGGGCTTGTAGTAATAGCCCTCGGTAAAGCCCTTGCTGACAATCTTTACCAGGTTGTCATAGCCCGTATTATTCTCGGCCAGAAGAACCAGATGATAATACCTGTCCTCCCCGCCGTTCAGTTCCTTGTCAAACCTGGAGTTTGGAGCCACATAGACCTCGCAGCCCAGAATGGGCTTGATTCCCGCCTCCTTCGCCGCCAGGTAAAAGTCGACGGCGCCGTACATGACGCCGTGATCCGTGATGGCGGCACTGTCCATGCCCAGCTCCTTCACCCGCGACACATATTCCTTTATTTTATTGGCTCCGTCCAGAAGAGAATACTCCGTATGAACATGAAGATGTGCAAATGCCATGACCCTGCTCCCTTTTTTCAACTGCTCGACACAATGTACAATCCCATTATAACGGGTTTTCCACATTATTCAACAAGAAAAAACGGCGTATGGCCGCATATGCGCCACACGCCGTTGCGAAAATCCTATATGTATTTCTTCAGGCTCTCCGCTCTGTCAACAGCCTCCCAGGGAAGGGACACGTCGTCCCGTCCAAAGTGCCCGTAAGCAGCGGTCTGCTTGTAAATAGGTCTGCGCAGGTCAAGCATTTTAATGATTCCCGCGGGACGCAGGTCAAAGTTCTCTCTCACAATCTCAACCAGTTTGTCCTCGGGCAGCTTTCCCGTGCCGAAGGTATCGATCATGACGGATGTGGGCTGCGCCACACCGATGGCATAGGACAGCTGAATTTCACATTTGTCCGCAAGCCCTGCAGCCACAATATTTTTTGCAACATATCTTGCAGCATAGGCCGCGCTTCTGTCCACCTTGGTGCAGTCCTTGCCCGAAAAAGCGCCGCCGCCGTGGCGTGCATAGCCGCCGTAGGTATCGACAATGATCTTTCTGCCGGTCAATCCTGCATCTCCCTGAGGGCCGCCGATGACAAAACGTCCTGTGGGATTGATGAAAAACTTTGTGTTTTCATCAATGAGGCCTCCCGGAAGAATCGGGTCAAACACATATTTCTTAATGTCCTCATGGATCTGCTCCTGGGACACCTTTTCATCGTGCTGCGTGGAAAGCACCACAGCCTCCAGCCGCACAGGTCTTCCGCTTTCATCATACTCCACGGAAACCTGACTCTTTCCGTCGGGGCGCAGATAACCCAGCGTACCGTCCTTTCGCACCTTTGTCAGCTGTCTGGTCAGCTGATGAGCCAGGGAAATGGGGTAGGGCATAAGCTCCGGCGTCTCGTTTGTGGCATAGCCGAACATCATTCCCTGATCTCCGGCGCCGATGGCCTCGATCTGCTCATCGCTCATGCCGGACTCTCTGGCCTCCAGCGCCTTGTCAACGCCCATTGCAATGTCGGGGGACTGCTTGTCAAGAGCCACCATGACGGCACAGGTATTTCCGTCAAAGCCCACTGCGGAGCTGTCATAGCCGATCTCGTTCACCGTCTTTCTGACGATGCCGGCAATATCAAGGTTTGCCTTTGTGGTGATCTCTCCGGTGACCAGAATAAAACCGGTACAGCTTGCGGTCTCACAGGCCACACGGCTCATGGGATCCTGCTCCATGCAGGCGTCCAGGATTGCGTCGGAAACGGCGTCGCAGAGCTTGTCGGGGTGCCCTTCCGTCACGGATTCAGAAGTAAATAAATGCTTTTCCATCTTTTTTCCCTTTCTTTGGTTGTTTTTTGTGTGACAAAAAGGTCCGCTTGCTAAGCGGACCTCAAATCTTTCGATATTCAATCCTCTTATTGCTCGAAATAAACTCGCTCAGGTGGGCACCTTCCCGTACGGGGGTTGCCGTGGCTTCATCGATCCTATGTATCTCCACCAACTCTGAATAAGAGAAATCCTATGAAATTTACACAGATTATATTACTACAAACTGCCTGGCCTGTCAACCGTTTTTTAACCGGTCTTCAGACGGAATTTCTGGAAATCCTTCTCCGTCTCCACCAGCTCGATCTGAGCCCCCAGGCCCTGAAGCTTCAAATGAAAATCCTCATAGCCCCGCTGGATATATCTGATATCATCCACCATGGTCAGGCCCTCCGCCGCAAGCGCCGCGATGACAAGAGCCGCTCCCGCCCGCAGATCCGGAGCGGAAATGCTCGCTCCCGTATATCTCTTTACGCCGGTAATGATGGCGGTGTTTCCTTCCACCTTGATGCTGGCTCCCATTCTGGTAAGCTCATCCACATATTTGAAGCGATTTTCAAAAATACTCTCCGTCACTATACTGGTTCCCTCGGACAACGCCAGCGCCACAGTGATCTGGGGCTGCATATCTGTCGGAAAACCAGGGTAGGGAAGCGTCTTCACATGGGTGTGCTGCAGGGGCTTGGATGCCACTACCCGGATACAATCGTCCGTCTCCTCCACCTCACAGCCGATCTCCAGAAGCTTTGCAGTGATGGATTCCAAATGCTTGGGAATCACATTTTTCACCGTCACGTCTCCCTTTGTGACTGCCGCCGCAAACATGAAGGTTCCCGCCTCGATCTGATCCGGAATAATCGTGTACTCTGTACCGTGAAGTCTTGTAACACCCTTGATGCGGATCACATCCGTCCCCGCACCCTTGATGTTTGCACCCATACTGTTCAGGAAATTGGCCAGATCCACCACATGGGGCTCCTTCGCCGCATTCTCTATGGTCGTCATTCCCTCGGCCATGGTGGCGGCCATCATCACATTGATCGTAGCGCCCACACTGGAAACGTCCATATAGATATGGCTTCCCACCAGCCGCTCTGCCTCCGCCTTGATCAGGCCGTGCTCAATCGTCACCGATGCCCCAAGGGCCCGGAATCCTTTAATATGCTGGTCAATGGCGCGGAAGCCAATATCACAGCCTCCGGGCAGCACCACCTCCGCATGTCTGTATTTTCCCAAAAGCGCTCCCACCAGATAGTAGGAAGCTCTGATTTTCTTCAGTGCCTCGTCGTCAACCACCAGACTGTTGATATTTCCGGCATTCATCACGACCTTATGCCTGTCGGGACGTTTCTCCATAACGCCGATTCTCTCCAGCGCCTCCAGGAGTACATTGATATCCCTGACATCCGGCATGTTTTCAATATATACAGACTCATCCGTCATGGTGGACGCCGCGAGAATGGGAAGGGCCGCATTCTTTGCCCCGCCGATCTCCACGTCTCCCACCAGCGGATTTCCGCCTTTGATTGCGTATTGTTCCATCTATTTTTACCTCTGTTTAAGGTGATCTATTCAGTTTTAAAAAAGATTAAGCAATTCTTAAGATTTATATTACCATAATTTGTCTCGTTTGTAAATCGAACGTGTATTCCTCCTCTTTACACACTTATTTTGGAACATAATTGAACGGATTCACCTGCACGCCGTTCACCAGTATTTCAAAGTGCACATGCGGTCCCGTGCTGACACCGGTATTACCGCTCAGCGCGATTCTGTCTCCCTGCTTTACGGTCTGTCCCACAGACACGAGAACCTTGCTCAGGTGGGCATATCTGGTCTGCTTACCGTCCACATGGTTGATGTAGACCACATAGCCGTAGCTGCCTACCCAGCCCGCCTTCACCACCGTTCCGCCGCAGGATGCCCGCACTGCCGTTCCCGTGGGCGTTGCCCAGTCCACACCCTTGTGGTAGGTGCTCGCCCCCTTCTTGGGCGCTTTTCTCTTGCCGAAGTTAGAGGTCAACCGGCCGCCGGAAATAGGCTTGATATAAGTGGGCGGAATCTTGGTGCCTCGCTTTATGATCTTGGGCACCGCCTCCATGACTACCTCTTCCTTGAGGATTTCCCTGGAGACCTCCCTGTCATTGAGGAAGGTCGTGTCCGCCACCACCTTCCGGAAGCCGGCGGAGGGAGCCTGAATGAGCTCCGTCTGGGTGGTATACCATTCATCCACGTCTATCACTACCACTTCTGCGTCATAGGTCTCTTCATAGTAGGTCTGTTTCACCCAGGTGACGGAAAGTTCCGGCTCCGGCACCGTAATCACCAGCTTCTGGCCGATCTGAAGGGTTGTCCGCTCATCCTCCAGGGCGTCATTCATCTCGATGATCTTATCCATGGGAATATTTACCTTGATGGCAATCTCCGAGAGCGTATCCCCCTTTACCACCTCATAGATGCTGGGCGTCTCCTGCTCCATAATGACCTGGTTCACCGCCTCCTCGTAGGATGTCAGCCGTTCCTCCGGCAGATACACCTCCACGATCTCCACCTTTTCCGAAAAATCCATGGAGAGAATTCCCAGCTCATAGTCCTCAAAGCCTGCCTCAGGCCCGGTGACCTCCTCCTGTCGCAGAGCCTCGAGCACGCTGGCAATTCCTCCCGTGGAGTAATCCTTCTCATCCTTTTTTTCCTGAAGGGCGGTCTCCTGGACTCTGGCCTCCAGCACGCTGAACTCCCTGTCGGTATCATAGGCAAGCTCCACGGCAAACTTGCCCTCACTGTCATATTTGCCGATAGCCGCCTGCAGAAGCCTCCGGGCTTCCTCCAGACTGGAAAGATTGATGATAAAATCGTTTATCTTCAGAGTGCAGGAACGATGCATGGTCTCGATGATGCCCTTGCGCAGCACCGTCTCCATTCTGGACCGGACCTCCTTTTCATCGTCCGCCTCACCCCACAATATTTCTTCCCCCGTCACCGCAAGCTCCGCCTCCATGAATACCAGCTCGTCGGACTCGGCGGCAATGTTCCTGCGGGCCTCCATCAGCAGTCTTTCCGCGCTTTCTCTGTCATCCAGGGTTCCCACATCCTGCCCGTTGAGCTGGATATGGAAAAAGTTATCCCCCGTCTTCTCAAAGGGAGTGTAACCTCTCAAAAACAACAGACAGACAAAGAGTGTAAACAGTGTAGTCTTAATATATGTAAACCTGTACTTTTTATGATTATCTTTTCTCTTTTTCATTGTTCTTCCAATTAATTTAATAAATTTGTAACAAAGTTATTCTAACAGCAATTTAAGGGCTTGTAAAGACAGATTTCCGAGGATATAGTAAATGTAACAACAATGATGCAATTACACGGAGGCACCCATGAATCACTCTGTCATCTTCCACATCGACGTAAATTCCGCCTTTCTGAGCTGGTCCGCGCTGGAGCAGCTTAAGCAGGGAAGCGATACGGATCTGCGCCTGATTCCCTCCATCATAGGAGGCGACAGGAGCACCCGGCACGGCGTCGTCCTGGCAAAATCCATCCCCGCCAAGGCCTTCGGCATTTCCACCGGAGAGCCGGTGGCAAGCGCCCTTCGCAAGTGTCCGTCCCTGGTGACGGCGCCGCCCGACCACGCGCTGTACCATCGGCGCAGCCGACAGCTGATGGACTATCTCTGCGGGATCTGCCCCGATATCGAACAGGTCAGCATCGACGAATGCTATATGGATTATACCCCCATTTCCGCAAATTATGCATCTCCGGAACAGGCGGCGGCTTTCATCAAGGATTCCGTCCGGGAAAAATTCGGTTTTACGGTAAATATCGGCATTTCGGACAAAAAGGTGCTGGCCAAAATGGCCTCCGATTTTAAAAAGCCGGATCTGGTACACACACTGTACACCGGCGAAATCCAGGAAAAACTCTGGCCCCTTCCCCTGTCCCGGCTGTTCCTGTGCGGCCGCTCCAGCGTGGACACCTTGCGAAAGCTTGGCATCCTCACCATTGGCGACCTGGCACTCTCTGACCCTTCCATCCCCGCCGCCCACCTGAAAAGTCACGGTATGCTGCTGTGGAACTATGCCAACGGACACGACGATTCCGCCGTGCTCCCCGTTCCCGACCAGGCCAAGGGAATCGGCAATTCCACTACACTCTCCGCCGACGCAGCCACCAGAGAAGAAGCTGCAAAGGTTCTGCTGGAGCTGTCGGAATCCGTGGGA
>CAJUJU010000032.1 GCA_910586835.1 uncultured Acetatifactor sp. | reverse complement strand
GCATTGCAACGTCTTCATCCACCTCATAGCAGCTGCCGCAGATACACGGACCCACTGCGGTATACAGCTCCTCCGGCCTTGTGCCGTAGGCACCTTCCATGGCCTTCACCATTGCGGCTCCCATTTTGCCGGCCGTCCCTCTCCAGCCGGAATGTGCCAGTCCGACGGCCCCGTGCACCGGATCCACAAAAAACAGCGGTACACAATCCGCAAAATGCGTCACAAGAACCACTCCCCGGTCATCCGTCATCAGTCCGTCAATATTTTCGTAGTCTCTGGGGCAGGTGACTCCCTTTCCTCTGTCTGCAGCCGTCACTCTTCTGATATTGGTTGTATGAGTCTGGTGAGCGGCAGTCATATCCTCCGGCTCACAACCCAGCACTTTCCCGATACGCCTGTAATTCTCCCTGACACAGTTCTCATCGTCCCCCCGGGTAAAGCTCAGATTCATGGAGGAAAACTCTCCTCTGCTGACTCCCCCAAGTCTGGTGGAAAACAGATGTCTCACCATTCCCGTGCCCTCCAGCAGCGGAAAGGTCAGATATTCCAGCTGTTCCTCCCCCCTGCCCACGGCAGCGCAATTTTGCATCAGCACCGGGCCGCCGGGCCGCCTCTCTCGCACCAAAGTAACCATTCCCGCCTTTTCCTCCGATTCCCGTTGCCTCAAAACAAAGCTCCAGGCGTCCTCAGCCTCTCCCACGGACATGCAGAAACGCGTTTTTCAGCCACTGGAGCTCTTCTCCCTGCACTGTCAACACATCATACCTGACGGGAGTATTGTCCCCCAATCCGTGAAAATACCGATAGCAGTCCGCCGCCCTGCAGATCTTTCTCTGTTTCCTGAAATCCACCGCCTCCGCCGCATATCCCATCTCACGGCTTCCACGATATTTTACCTCCACAAACACAAGATATCCCTCATGGCTGCCGATCAGGTCTATCTCACCCTGCCTGCAGCGGAAGTTTCGCTCCCTTATCTTCATTCCGTGAGCCTCCAGATATTCCGCGGCCTTCCGCTCCCAGACAGTCCCTACCTCTTTTCTGTTCATAAGCATCCCCTGCAGGTCCCCGCACCGCTTACAGCTTTTTCTTCAGCTTATCCATGGAATCCACAAAGATCAGGATCTCCGCCACCACCTCATACAGCTCCGGCGGAATCATATCTCCGATCTCCAGCCGGGAAAGCGTATCCGCCAGCTTGTCGTCCCGATGGACGGGCACCTGGCTCTCCTTCGCCTTCTCGATGATCTTTTCCGCCAGAATTCCTCTTCCGCTTGCAATCACCCTGGGCGCATCCTCAGACGGATTATATTCCAGCGCAATGGCCTGCCTGACTTTTTTTTCCTCTTTCTTCTCGTCCATGCGAAAATCCGCCCCCGTCACGTTCTCACATCAAAAGCATACTGAGACAACATAATCCCTTTTTCCTGCTGCAGAAGCGGCGCAAGTCCTCCCTCCGCTTCCTCTTCTCCCGCATCCTTAAGCGTCATGGAACAGCTGCAGTCATATCCCCGCTTCTGAAGCCTCTGGGTCAGAATATCCAGGTGCTCCTCTATAAAGTCCAGTATCCCGTCATTCGCCACATAAAACCGGGTGCTGACCTTGGTATCCTGAAGCGCCACATACACATCCACAGGCCCAAGCTGCTCCATATCCAGATGCAGCAGCGCGCTGACCGAACCGTTCCTGTCAGAAAAACTGCGCCTGTTGGTATAGACATACAGGTCTCCATGGGCATCGGAATGCTGCAGCCGCAGGGGAAGCTGCACATAAGCGTACACCTGATTGATCTGATTCATAAAATCCACATTCTGCGAAACATTGGCGGCGGCTCTGTGGGCGGCGCTCCCCGCCTGTCCTCCCGCCTCCAGCGTTCTGACCAGCCCCTTCAGCTGCCTGTCAAGCCGGCTGTAGAACTCTTCCACCTTTCCCTGCTCTGCCACTTCCTCCGGCTGCAGGGTCCACCCGGCCTTCAGCTGCCGCGCCAGCACTGTCTCAAACTCTTTTCCCGAAAAAAGCCGATGCAGCGCGGCCATCGCCTTCTCCGAACCCTGTCCTGCCTCCAGCAGCTTTCCGGACAGCTCAAAAAGCTGCTCCGCAGAGAGAGCTCCCTCCCCGAACTGCCTGATCTGCTCCGAAAAGACGGCGCTCTCACGGGGAGAAAGGGAAAGCTCCTCCAGAGTCTGCAAAAGCTTCCCTGCGAGACCCCCTCTTTCCTCCGGAGAAAGAACCATTCCTTTTACATCTCCTTTATTTATCGTCCCGTCTCCCACAGTCTGCTCTCCGGGAACCACTTCCGCCGGTTCCTTCCCGGCAGTCTCCTCCCCGGGCGCCAAAACCGGCCCGCCGTTCTCCGGATTGATAAGCTCCGCCGCCTCACCGGTCATCTCCGAGAGAACCGCCTGCAGCACTTCCTCACCGGCTTCCGGAGACAGCCCTTCCAAAACGGCGGCCGAAAAAAACTCTCCCTGAACGGAAAACGGCTCTCCTGCCATATGAAAAAGCGCCCTGTACAGCTCCGCCGCTCCCTGGGCATTTCCGGCGGACAGCATATTCTCCGCGGCCTGTGGCAGCGCTTCCAGCACATCCGTCAGGCCGCTGATCAACTGATGTGTCAGATTTCGATAAGACGCCATCTGCTGCATATTGGCCTCATTCACCGGCATCTGCAGCCTGTGCAGATTGATAACATCCGAAATTTCATATCCCGGAAAGCTGTTGATCTCCCGATAGATCTGCTGCAGGGTACTCTTGTTCACCGGAAGACCGGCCTCCATCAGCTGTTCCGTCATTGCCACAGAGGTCTCGTTGACAGAAATCCCCGCCATCTCAAGAGCTTTCAGCACGTTGGCATCCGTAGCTACATTGGTAAAAAGCGGGCTTAAGGAAAGAGCTCTGCCGTTGTTCTTTACCTCAAAGGTAACGTTCTTTCCCTGCTCCAGATAAATGCTCTGATCCACCCTGGCATTCAGCACCATGTCCTCCGACACCCTGATCTGTACCTCTCCGCCGTTTCTGGATACAATCTCCCCGCGAATGGTCTGGCCGGGCACAAGAGAACGGATCTGACTGTTTACATCAGCCGTGCGTGCGGTCTGTTTCTGATTTACCCGTCCGCTCTCTTCCACCTGCGGCCCGCCCGTAAACAATTGTGAAAGCTTCATAGTTATCTCCCCTGCGCATACCAATCCGTCATGAAAGTGGTTTTACTTCGTTGTCCGCCTCAAAATTTCTGATAAAGCTGCGGCGGTGAATGGGCGAAGGACCGTGTTTCTTCAGCGCCTCAATGTGTCCGGCGCTTCCATAACCCTTATTTCCCGCAAAATCATATTCCGGATAGGTCTTGTCATATTCCACCATAAGCCGATCCCTTGTCACCTTTGCCACAATGCTGGCCGCACCGATGGTAATACTCTTCGCATCGCCCTTGATGATGGGAACCTGTCTGATGGCCACTCCGGGAATGGTCACTGCGTCATTCAGCAGAATATCAGGTTCCGGCGTCAATTTCCCCACCGCCTGCCGCATTGCCTCATAGGTCGCCTGCAGTATGTTGATCTCGTCGATCCGCTTGGGGGACGCATATCCCACCGCCCAGGCAACCGCCTTTTCCAGAATGACCTCATACAGCTCCTCTCTCTTTTTTTCGGACAGCTGCTTGGAATCATTAATATAAAGAATGCGACAATCTCTGGGAAGGATCACCGCTCCCGCCACCACCGGACCTGCCAGCGGCCCTCTTCCCACCTCATCGATGCCGCAGATATAATCAAACTCCCTGTATTTTTCCTCATAAAAACGAAGCTTCTCTATCCGCTCCCGCTCCTTTACAAACGCAGCCACCCTCTTTTCCGCCGTTTCCACCAGCTTTTTCACACCGCCCCGGGAATCACCGGTATATTCCTTTATAAATTCAGGCAGCCCTTCTGCGGAAGCTGCCTGAAGCTCTTTTTTAATCTCTTCAATACTTTTCATCTCTGCACCCCCTGTGCGTTTCGGCGCACATATGAATCAGTGGTTGAAAGTGCCTTTCCTACTGGTGCCTGAGCACCCCGAATTTCGCCAGCGGCCAGATGCGCACCCAGGCACGTCCGATGATCTCGTCCCGATGTATGTTTCCCACCGTAGGATACCTGCTGTCCGTACTGTTATTGCGGTTGTCCCCCATGACAAAATACTCGTCGTCTCCCAGCACAATAGGGTCTGCCGCAAGTCCTATGTGATCCGGATCTATGATTTCCCTGCCGTAGCTTTCCACAAGCTTTTCCCCGTCAATATAAATATTTCCCTGCTCATCGATTTGAATCGTCTCCCCGGGCAGACCGATGATTCTCTTGATAAAGAAAGTATTTTCCTTGTTTCCGGGCGGAAACACAATGATGTCAAAGCGCTCCGGATCTCGAAACCGATAGGATATCTTGTCTACGATCAGGTTGTCGCCGTCGGAAAGGGTGGCCTCCATGGAGCTTCCCTCCACCTCCGTGCGCTGGCCCACAAAATGAATCACCAGCCAGGTCAGACACAACACTGCCAGAAGATACAGCAGTGTATTTATGATTTCCTTCAATACCTTGTTCATTGTATATTCTCCTGTCCCTGCGGCCTCTCGAGAGTCATGCGCCCCAGCCGCCCGCTTCTGAAATCATCTGTCAGTATATCTGCCGCCTTTTTCAGATCCAGCCGTTCTCCTTTTAGAAAGCATCCCCTGCTCCTGGCAATCGCCTCCAGAACCGCCGTCTCGGAATCCTGCCACTCTATGCCGTATCGTTCACAGACAGCGTCCGGGTAAAGCATTCTCAACTGCCTCAGAAGGTCGCAGGCCAGTTCTTCCATAATGACGATTTCGTCGTTCATGGATCCGATAAACGCCAGCCGCATTCCCACCTCCTGATCCTCAAATTTGGGCCAGAGGATACCCGGAGTATCCAGAAGCTCCAGATTCCTGTTCAGGCGGATCCATTGCTTCCCCTTTGTCACTCCCGGCTTGTTGCCGGTCTTCGCACAGGCTTTTCCCGCAAAGGAATTGATGAAGGTGGATTTTCCCACATTGGGAATCCCCGCCACCATGGCCCTGACCGGACGGTTTACGATTCCGCGTTTTCTGTCCCGCTCCAGCTTCTCTTTGCAGGCCTCCCGAACCAGCCCGTCAATGGCCCGGATCCCCGCTCCGCTTTTGGAGTTGACCTCCAGCGCATACGCGCCCTGCTCCTCAAAAAAAGCCATCCACTCTCTGTTGCAGACAGGATCCGCCAGATCCGCCTTGTTCAGGAGCACAATCCTCGCCTTGTTCCGCGCCAGCTCCCCGATATCCGGATTGCGGCTGCTTGCGGGAATTCTTGCGTCCACCAGCTCAATCACCAAATCCGTCAGTTTTATATTCTCCTGCATCATACGCCTGGCCTTCGTCATATGACCGGGATACCATTGATAATTCATTTCTTATTTTACAAAGCCCATACCCTGCTCTTCACATCCGGTACGAAACCATGCCTTTCCTATAATATCTGTGTCCTCCACCGGACCTATATTTGCCGAACGGCTGTCCTCACTGTTGCCCGGGTTGTCCCCGACACAGAAATATTCGCCGTTCTCCAATGTAAACTCGTTTCCCGCAATTCCCGGGTCAGAAATATATGCCGACACCCATTCGCTTTCTATTCCGTTCACAAAAAGGGTGCCGTCCTGAATGACCAGCCGATCCCCCGGCACGGCCACCACACGCTTTACATAGTAATGAGAATTCTCGTTGCCGTTTGGCAGGAATACCACCACGTCGCCTCTCTTGGGCGATGACAACACATAAAAGAAACGATCTATGAAAATCTGCTGTCCGTTATAAAGAGTGGGCTCCATGGATACCCCCACCACATTTGTAGTCATGCCGAAGAAAAAGTCCAGCACAGCCGCCACAAAAATTGCCGCCAGTATTCCGAATATCCAGCTGAACACCTCCCGGATCATTGCGGAACTGATCTTTTTTCTTCTTTTATAAAAGCTTAATCCCCTGCTCCTTTTCGCCATATAATCCGTTTTCCCGTTTTGAAAAAACACCCTTCCTATCTTTCAAGCTATGATATATTATATCATAGCTGCCCAAAACAGAAAAGGACAACTACAAAAGTAATTGTCCCTTTGCCTTGCACTTATTATCTGACAAGCTCTTTCACCTTTGCCTTCTTACCAATGCGGTCTCTCAGGTAATTCAGCTTTGCACGTCTTACTTTACCTCTTCTCACGACCTCAATCTTCTCTACATTGGGAGAATGCACCGGCCAGGTCTTTTCCACACCGATTCCGCCGGAAAGCTTTCTGACAGTAAAGGTCTCTCTGTTGCTTCCGCCCTGTCTCTTCAGCACAACGCCTTCAAAAACCTGAATTCTCTCGCGGTTGCCCTCCTTGATCTTACCGTAAACCTTCACGGTATCACCGACTGCAAACGCATCGACAGTTTCCTTCATCTGTCCTGCTTCAATTTCTCTGATAATATCACTCATAACGAGCCTCCTTATAAATATGGATGTTCTTAATACATTTCCTGTAACAGAGGACCATCTTCAATTTTGCAACATTCAGATTTTATCATATCAGCGTAGAAAATGCAAGCAAAAATTCTAATTATCCCTGTTCATGGCGGAAATTAACAAATCAAATATATTACAATATTTCAACCAGTTTTTTACAAAGCGCCACAAGGTCATAGCGAATTCCTTCTCTACTACGCCAGCCCCTATTGCTCCACTCATCCTGCGAAACATCATCCCCGCCATATATCAATGCTCCATATTCAAAACCTCTGAATTGCGAAACGGCAATACACCCTGCCTGCTCCATTTCCACAATCTTTGCACCTTCTTCTTTTCTCCGTGATATTTTATCGGGAGTTTCGCGGAATATGGCATCTGTTGTCCAGGTCAATCCTCGAATGTACGAAATGGAATTCTTTTCTAAATACTGTGTAATTTTTGCGGTTGTTCCGGGATTTGTATAGATATATCTTGAAGGCGCTATGTAATGGTATGAAAACCCTTCGTCCCTAATTGCTCCTTCCACCACAAGTATCTGACCCACTTCGATATTTTTATCAAGGACTCCGCCGCCCCCACAGAACATAACCCTGGTAATACCCATGGCATGAAACAGATCCAAATTTCCGGCACAGGCGGGGCATCCCACCTGTCCCAATGTAATCAGAATATCAGCATCTAAAAAGCGATATAGGAAGACCGGGTTCTCACCGCCAATCGTTTCCTCAAGCGTAATCTTACCCTCGTTTACCAATTTATCCATAACCTCAGGGAAGAAGGTAATAATTAACTTGTCTGTATCAAATAATTTGTCCGCAAAAGATGTTGGGTTTATTTTCGCATCTTTATTATCATCAAACTCAAATATTGGATATTTGCTTTCCACAATCATAATATTATTCCGCCTCCGGTTAATATATATCAAGCCTATGTTATACTCATCCAGTACACGCAGCGGGAAGCACGATAGAATCCCAACTTTTCCTGAAGGTGTTCGGACGGAGTATTTCCCTCCATGATGTGACCGTAGGGGGTAAACCCCTTCTCCAGAAGACGGTTTGCGCAGAACGCCTCCAATGCCTCTGCCACGCCCCTTCTGCGAAATTCCTCCTCCACATACAGAAGTCCCATGCTGCCCTCAGTGTGAATTCCGATAAAGCCGATCTGCCTCTCACCGGAAAACGCGCCGTACATAACTCCGGCCCGGACTCGTTCCCTGACGTATTCCTCCGTGTCATGTGCATAATGCGCCGTCACATAGGGAGTATCCTCTTCCGTAAGCCTGCGGATCTCCTTGTACCGCACCGGCAGAAAAACCTTATTCGTATACAGGTACTGACTGCAGCTGCCAAAGAGCCCGCAGCCCTTATCCGCAAACAGCTCCCGGACAAAATCCTGGGAGACGATCACCCACCTTGTTCCTTCCGGCAGCATTTCGGCAAGCCGTCCTGCAGACTCAGCTTTTTCCGCCGTCAGCATACAGACAGACGACGCCCTGTCCTGCACAAGCAGGTCTCCGCCCTGGTGATACAGGATTTCTCCTTTCCCTCTGGCAAGGCTTTCCATGATGTGGATGTTGTTCCGCTTATCCTTTGAAAGCCGCAGAATCAGCCGCTGCTTCTCCCGGTATTTTTCATACAGGTCGGGCCGGAACCCCGCAGTGCGCTCTTTTGACTGCTCCAGCCGCCATTCCGAAACCTTTCCGTGATTGCCGGACAAAAGCACCTCCGGTACTCTTTTGCCGTGCCACACCTCCGGTCTGGTGTACTGGGGGTATTCCAGCAGGTCATTGTGGAAACTTTCCTCCTCTGCGGAATCCTCGTTTCCCAATACCCCCGGCACCAGCCTTGCAATGGCGTCTATCATCACCATGGCCGGAAGTTCTCCCCCCGTAAGCACATAATCGCCTGCAGAGACATAATCCGTCACGATTTCCTCCAGCACACGCTGGTCGATCCCCTCATAGTGACCGCAGAGCAAAACCAGTTCCTCCTCCTTTGCAAGCTCCCTCGCCATACTTTGGCTGAAGGGCCTGCCCTGAGGCGTCAGATAGATCGTGCGCGGCTTCCGATCCCCCACAGCCGCCCTCCATGCATCATAAACGGGCTGCGCCTGCATCAACATGCCGGCCCCGCCTCCGTAGGGATAATCGTCCACCTTGCCGTGCCTGTCCCTGGTGTACTCTCTGATGTTCACTGTATTCAGGGAAATCAGCCCCTTCTCCACCGCTCTTCCGATGATACCCGGCTTCAAGCCCTGCTCGATCATCTCCGGAAATAAAGTCAATGCGTGAAACTTCATTGTTCCTCGTCCAATAATCCTTCCAAAATATGAATCCTGATATAGCCCGCAGCCACATCCACCTCCAGGACACACTGTCTGATGGCAGGCAGCAGCAGCTCCCTTCCGTCCTTCAGATCGATGACATAGACATCGTTCGCCCCGGTTTCCATCACCTCTCTGAGCACGCCGATCTCCGCTCCGTCCTCATTCTGCACCGTAAGCCCCATCAGATCCGCCACATAATATTCATCCCTTTTCAGCTTGACCGCGTTTTCCCGCGTCACAAAAAGAGACGCCTTACAATATTTCTCAACCTGGTTAATGTCATCCAGACCCTTAAATTTCAGGATCACAAACTTTTTAAAAAACTTTGCTCCCTCAGCCTCAAGGTCAATACGTTCCTTTCCCGTATCCACAATGACCTTCTTCAGACGCTTGAATCGACCGGGATCGTCCGTGGTGGGAAACACCTTCACCTCACCCTTCAGACCATGGGTGGAGGTTATGATACCGATCTGAAAAAACTCTTCCATCTCTCCTACACCTTTCGGGCAGGCCCCGCCATGCAATCGCCTTTCCCTGAACTTCTCCCCGGTTTAATCCGGAAAAGAAAGAACAGGGAGGGACATGCACATTGCCTGTTCCTCCCGCCTCTCTGCAAAACACTGCCGCAAGCTATACGATCTCAACATCCACTCTTCTGTCGTCTCTGGACGATGCCGCCTTCACAACAGAGCGGATTGCCTTTGCGATCCTTCCCTGTTTGCCGATAACCTTACCCATATCGGATGCAGCTACATGAAGTTCAATGACTGTATCTCTGCCTTCGGTTTTCTCGGTTACAACAACCTCATCCGGATTGTCTACAAGCGCTTTTGCGATAACTTCAATTAGCTCCTTCATAAGCCACCTCCAAAGAATGAAAATTATTTTTCAATGCCAGCTGCCTTGAAGAGTTTTCCGACCTGCTCGGTAGGCTGTGCGCCGTTAGCCAGCCACTTCTTAGCCAGCTCCTCGTTGATCTTGAAGGTGCTGGGATCGGTGCTGGGATCATAGGTGCCGATCTCCTCAATAAATCTTCCGTCTCTGGGGGAACGGGAATCAGCTACCACGATTCTATAAAAAGGCGCCTTCTTCTGTCCCATTCTTCTCAATCTGATCTTTACTGCCATTGCTTTTTTCCTCCATTTGAATACATGAATTTTCTATTATGAATGCCTGCTTTTTGCAGACACATTCACCTGATTTAAAAAGGGAAACCACCCTTCATGCCCGGGAATCCGCCGAAGCCTCCCCGCCTGCGTCTTCTGCCGCCAAACTGCTTCATCATCTTCTGGGTCTGTTCAAACTGCTTTATAAAACGGTTTACGGCGGCAATATCCACACCCGCACCTCTTGCAATGCGGTGCTTCCTCTGCGGATTCAGAAGCTTGGGATTTCTCCGCTCCTCTTTTGTCATGGAAAGGACAATGGCTTCCGTGCGCTTCAGCTGCCCTTCGTCCACCATTGACTCCAGATCTCCGCCCTTGATTCCCATCCCGGGCAGCATCCCCAGGATACTGGACAAGCCGCCCATGTTCCGCATCTGACGCATGCTTTCCAGGTAATCTTCAAAATCGAATTTCCCCTTCTTCATCCTGCCCGCCATCTCCCGGCCCTTGTCCTCGTCCAGGTCGATGTTTTCCTGGGCTTTTTCGATGAGGGAAAGCACATCTCCCATGCCCAGGATCCGGTTCGCCATCCGATCCGGGTAGAACTGCTCCATATCGGAAAGCTTTTCGCCCATACCCACAAACAGGATCGGCCTTCCGGTAACAGCCTTGATGGAGAGCGCCGCACCGCCCCTTGTATCACCGTCCAGCTTGGTGAGTACCACACCGTCGATCCCTACTTTATCGTCAAATTCCTTGGCCACATTCACCGCATCCTGACCGGTCATGGCATCCACCACCAGAAGCGTCTGATGCACGGCAATACTGCTCTTGATCTCCTGAAGCTCCGCCATCATGTCCTCATCCACATGAAGACGTCCCGCCGTATCCAGAATCACCACGTTATGACCGTTTTTCTCCGCATAGGCGACAGCCTCCCTGGCAATCTCCACAGGTTTGTGATCTGTCCCCAGGGAAAACACGTCCACTTCCTGCTTCTGTCCGTTGATCTGCAGCTGTTCTATCGCCGCAGGACGGTAGATGTCGCAGGCTACAAGCAGAGATTTCTTTCCCTTCTGCTTCAGCTTACCGGCGATCTTCGCCGTGGCCGTGGTTTTACCTGCACCCTGAAGCCCTGCCATCATGATGACGGTGATGGACTTTCCGGGCTGCATGGCTATTTCCGTAGTCTCACTGCCCATGAGGGCGATCAGTTCCTCGTTAACGATCTTGATGACCATCTGCCCGGGGTTCAGCCCGTTCATCACATCCTGCCCAACCGCACGCTCTTCCACGGATTTGACAAACTGCTTTACTACCTTAAAGCTTACGTCTGCCTCCAACAGCGCCATCTTCACTTCCTTCAGCGCTGCCTTCACATCCTCCTCTGTAAGTCTGCCCTTGCTTCTCAGGTTCTTAAATACATTCTGAAGTTTGTCCGTTAAGCTCTCAAATGCCACCTGTGACTCCTCTTTCCAAACTGCCTGCCGTGAACCGGATGCAATCCGTTTCTCCCGCAGGACTCACTTTCTTTTCAATGCAGAACCTGCTACAGTTCCTTCAGAAGCTCCCCTGTCAGCGCCTGAATGCGCCGCAGCTTTTCTCCGTCCCCTGCAATTCCCGAGGCGGTTTCCTCACCTTCGCAGGCCAGCCTGCGAATCTCCTCAACGGTACTTCTGGCCCTTGCAAACCGCTCCACCAGGTGCAGCTTGCTCTCGTAATCCTGAAGAATCCTGTCACATCTTCTGATCAGATCGTGTACGCCCTGTCTGCTGATTCCCTGTTCCTCCGCGATTTCACTCAGAGAAAGGTCATTATATACCGCATCCTCGTACACCCTGCGCTGATGCTCCGTCAGAAGTTCTCCGTAAAAATCGAATAACATTGTCTGTTCATAAAGCCTGTTCATTTCCGCAAAACTCCCGCAAACACTTAATCAGCCTTGAGTATCTTACTACAGAAAAGAGCGGGTGTCAAGTATTTTTTCTTGACACCCGCTCTTTTTCCGGCATCCGTCCTGCAATCGTCAGACCTCGCTCTTTTTCTTCAGTTTCTTTTCCACCACCGAATCTATCACCACAACCAGCGCCAAAGCCGCGACACCGCACACAGCTTTCCCCACCAGGATGAAGAGAGCCCGCTCTCCGATCCACTCCTCATCAATGGCACGCAGATAATATTCCATGGACACCCCCATGGACTCACAGACTTCCTTCAGCGCGGTTGAATTTCCTCCATAATACTCCTTAACACCAAGCGGCATGCTTTTACCATGGGAAGCCCGGCTTGCGGCGCTTCGGCTCATCATCGCCAGTATTCTGCTTCCGTCCTCCAATTCCACAATGTAATAAGGATTGTATTCCATACCCAAATAGGGCGCGTAACCCCAGAGATAATCGAAGGGCATCTTTTTTGTGTTGGCCTTGGAACCCTTGTAGGTTCCGTTTCTGGAACGCCTGGAAGGATCCGCCCAGTCAGCCAGCTTGTAAACACCCGTTTTGTACACATGTGCGGGCTTTACCGTCACATAATCCACCTTGTTTAATTCTTCCCACTCTTCCCCGCTGGTCAGACACCGGATTCCTTCACCCGCCTCTCTGCCTGCAACATCCCCCAGCCAGTCATCCGAGTCCGCACTTACAATATCGCTGCTGTTCACCGGCGGCTCCTTCTGCAGAGCCCACAGCAGCCCCTCCACATCCACAAAATAGAACGCCAGCACACCCGCTGCCAGTGCCAATACGGCAGCTATGTACCCGGATACCTTCTTTAAAATCTCCATCTTCTTTCCTGTTCCTCCCTGATTCTTTTCCATTTCTCTATTTCTTTTTACTTCTTTGTGTGCCGTTACACACTTTCCGGCAAACCTGATCGCCCTCATCCTCCGCCGATCAGGACAGTGCTTCCCGCAAACGCAAAACCATACTTTCTGATTTGTTCGGTCGGTATGCCCTTGCTTTTCAGCACAGATACATACTTCTTTTCCTCAATCTGTTTCAGCGCAGCACTCACCGCAGACTCCAGCGTCTCCCCCCTTCCGGTATGCACCACCTTAAACTCTATCACATAAGCCCTTTCCCCCTGCTCCCTGGGTTCCAGCATGATATCATATCTTCCCAATCCACTCTCCCGGTTAGAACTGACGACATACCTGCCTGTCAGTTCTACCAACAGCCCCAGCACAAAACCATGATAAAAACGCTCTGGCTGAGCCCTCCCGGACGGATTTCTTCCCGTGTCAAAACTGCTGAACAGCACTCCGGCAATCTCGTTCATAGATTCGTTCATGCCCTCCAGGTCGTCTGTCAGCAAAGCCTTCAGGAAATCGTTATACACCCCCGAAACCTTTCCGAACCACCTGCGGATCATGGCACGGAACATCACCTTCACCTCAAAGTTTGTCAGCTCCAGTTCATAGACCTGCGACCACTCCTCATAATCCGAAGAACAGGTTTTGATCTCCTTTACCTTCAGATAACCGCAGGCAAGCAAAAGGCTCCAAATCGCCTGCTGATCTTCATCCAACTGACTGTAAATAATCTGTTCCTCCAACTCCGCAGAGATAGATTCCCCCCGCAGCAGCCTCTCAAAGTCCTGCTTGATATTTTTATCGCCCTCCCGCACCAGCTTTCCCACCAGACTGTTGGAGCTGGAGTTGGCCCAGTAGGCCCCTGCCTTCCCTTTATCCAGGTAGTTGATGATGGACCAGGGATTATAGATATCCCGGCAGTTCCCGAAGGTAAAACCGTCATACCAGACCTTTACCTCCTGCTTCTTCTCCCACAGCCCGAACTCCTTCAGCGACTCAAATACCTCCTTTTCCGTAAAACCGAAGCTGTCCCCATACTTTTCCGACGTGGTGGTCACTACCTCCAGATTATTCAAATCCGAAAAGATGGATTCCTTGCTCACACGGGTTATCCCTGTCATAAGGGCGCGCTCCAGATAGGGGTTCGTCTTGAAGGAGGCATTGAACAGACTCCTGGTAAACGCCACCAGCTCCTCCCAGTAACCGTTCACATATGCCTCCTGCATGGGCGTGTCATACTCGTCCAGCAGGATAATCACCTTTTTCGCGTAATAGCGGGACAGGAAACAGGACAATCTGTTCAGAGAATCCGCCGCAACATATTCCTCCATCTCAGCCGAAACTTTCCCATAATAGTCCCTTTCGTTTTCATTCAATATCCCGCTGTCCGCCAGAAAATCATATTTGTCATACAATTCCGCAATGATCTGACAAATCCTTTTTCTGGTATTCACATAGGAAGTTTCCTTCACCCGGGCAAAGCTCAAGGCGATCACCGGATAGGTCCCCTGCAGACTCCGGTATTTCTCCTCCTCCCACACGGACAGTCCCTCAAACAAGTCGCCTCTTTCCGCATAGTCAACAGAAAAAAACTTCTCCGTCATACTCATAGCCAGAGTCTTTCCAAACCTTCTGGGCCGGGCAATCAGTGTCACACTGTCCCCCCGCTCCCACCACTCTCTGATGAAATGGGTCTTGTCGATATAAAAATAACCTTCCCTTCGGATGGTCTCAAAGTCCTGACACCCGATGCTCACTGTCCTCGGCATATGCATTTCCCCTAACTTTGGCATATTCTGTCTTCTAAAATCAAGTATAACAAATAAACACAAATAATACAATAACAATCTGTTTTTGTGTTTTGATATACACCAAATATTTTTCTTCTACAGGAAGCATAGACAAAAGGGCATTCCTTTAAAAGTTTAAAAGAATGCCCGCCGAAATCAGTCTCTCTTTTCTATTCAGAGTCCTTTTTGTCTCTCTCTTTCCCGCCTTGTCTTCCTCCTCTTAATCTGCCAGAAAATAGCATAATCTTCTCTTCTATTTTCCCCCGGTGAAATTTTGTCAATACGCAATTATAACCTCTCACTGAAAATATTTTTATACCCTTCCCCGAAAATCTCCGTGGCGCTGGTGACGATCATGAACGCTCCGGGATCCTCCTCCCTGATGATCTCCTCCGCCTTGGGGGACAGCTGCTTTTTCATTACGCACATAATCACATTTTTGGCCTTTCCGCTGTAGGCCCCACTTCCGGTGATATAGGTCACACCGATATCCAGGTCTGACAGAATCCGCCCTGTGATGGCCTCCGGCCTGTCACTGATAATGAAGATCAGCTTAGCGCCGTCGCGCCCATATAACACCATATCCAGCAGAACGGAGTTGATAAAGACCACCACGCCGGCATACAGCGCCACATCAATGTTCTGAAACACAAACGCAGAAAGGGTGACAATTACCGCGTCCGTGAGCAGAAACAGTCTGCCCGTCTTCAAATGCGCATATCGAAGGCGGATCAGCTTGATGATGATATCCGTTCCGCCGGTGGTAGCACCGGACTTCAGCACAAGCCCCAATCCCACAGCCATCAGCGCCCCGCCTGCCAGTGCCGCCAGAAAGGGATCTCTGGTAAGTGCCCCGAAGGGAGCCAGCAGGTTCACAAACACGGAGGTCAGCGCCGTACAGTACATGGTCGAAAGAATAAACCGCAGTCCGAACTTCCAGGTTCCCAGCACCAGAATCGGAATGTTGATGACCAACAGCCAAGTTCCGGTCTCCAGACCCGTTATGTGATTTAAAATAATGGCAATACCTGTGACGCCTCCCGGCGCCAGGGAATTGGGATCCAGAAAAAAGCTTACCGAGACAGCATACAGAAATGCTCCTATGGTGATGACAATATAATCCAGCACGCGCCGCTTCATCGTCTTTTTTTCCTCGAATCTGATCTCATTCCGCTGTTCCTTTGTCATTGTCATTTCACATTCCCTTTCCTTTCCTGTCTTATCCAGACCCGGAGCTTTTCAATCGAGTCAAAAAAATCCGCATATCTATAATATGCGGATTTTATCGGTGAATCATTTCACTTCTTTTCAGCTTTCAAAAATTAACAAAAGTTAAATCATGGTAGTTACCAGCTTCGGGCAATATCCCTCTTCCTCCAGCGCCTTCATGATCTGCTTCTTATGTTCGGTGCCAAATGCCTCCAGGGTGATTTTTAACTCCACCGCAGCATTTCTGTTGATAGAGACAAACTGATTGTGTTCCAGCTTGATTACATTTCCGCTGACTCCGGCAATGATGCCGGACACCCTGTGGAGTTCACCCGGCTTATCCGGCAGAAGCACGGACACCGTAAAAATTCTGTCCCTCAGAATCAGGCCCTGCTGCACTACGGAGGACATGATGATTACATCCATATTCCCGCCGCTTAAAATCGGCACAACCTTTTTGTCCTTCACGTCCAGATGCTTCAGGGCGGCAACCGCAAGCAGACCGGAATTCTCTACCACCATCTTGTGATTTTCCACCATATCCAGGAATGTGGCTACCAGTTCCCTGTCCTCCACTGTGATAATGCCGTCCAGATTCTGCTTGATATAGGGAAACAGCTTTGCACCGGGGGTCTTCACCGCCGTGCCGTCCGCAATGGTATTTACCCCAGGAAGCGTAGTAACCTTATCCTCTGTCAGGGAAACCTGCATACAGTTTGCCCCCGCAGGCTCCACGCCGATGACCTTTATCTTGGGATTCAGCTGCTTTGCAAGGGTAGATACTCCCGTGGCAAGCCCGCCTCCGCCGATGGGCACCAGAATATAATCCACCAGGGGAAGCTCTTTTACAATCTCCATGGCAATGGTTCCCTGCCCGGTGGCAACCGCAAGATCGTCAAAGGGATGAATGAAGGTATAACCATGCTCCTCTGCCATCTCATACGCTTTCGCACAGGCTTCATCGTACACGTCTCCATGCAGAACCACCTCCGCGCCGTAGCCCTTCGTGCGGTTCACCTTCATCAGCGGCGTAGTGGTAGGCATCACAATGGTGGCCTTTGCCCCGTAGCACTTCGCCGCGTAGGCAACACCCTGGGCATGATTGCCCGCGGAAGCGGTAATCAACCCTCTGGCACGCTCTTCTGCAGACAGTGTGCTCATTTTATAATATGCGCCTCTCACCTTATAGGCTCCTGTAAACTGCAGATTTTCCGGCTTGAGATAAACCTTGTTCCCTGTCTGGGCGCTCAGAAAGTCGCTGTAAATCAGCTTCGTCTCCAGCGTCACCTTTTTTACGATCTCTGCCGCCTCCTCAAATTTTTCAAGTGTCAACATTTTCTCTTCTTCCATCACTCATCCTCCATGCCAGCTATGAAAACAATGCGTTTACAAACTCATCCGAGTCAAATTTCTGCAGATCTTCAATGGTCTCGCCCACACCGATGTATTTTACCGGCACCCCCAGCTCGGACTGGATCGCCACGGCGATACCGCCCTTTGCGGTTCCGTCCATCTTTGTCAGAATGATGCCGGTGAGCTCCGCCACCTGACCAAACTCTCTCGCCTGTATCATGGCGTTTTGTCCGGTGGTTCCGTCCAGCACAATCAGGTTTTCTCTGTGAGCGTCTGGGTATTCTCTGTCTATAATGCGGTTCATCTTCCGAAGCTCTTCCATGAGGTTCTTTTTATTGTGCAGACGTCCCGCCGTGTCGATGAGCAGTACATCAACCCCCCTGGCCTTTGCCGCATTCACCGCGTCAAACACCACGCTTGCGGGATCCGCGCCCTCGCTGCCCCCCACCATGGGAACATCGGCGCGCCTGGCCCACTCTGCCAGCTGCTCTCCCGCCGCCGCACGGAAGGTATCCGCCGCGGCGATCAACACCTTCCTTCCCGCATCCTTCAGCTTTCCGGCCAGCTTTCCCACAGAAGTGGTCTTGCCCACGCCGTTCACACCGATCACCATAACCACAGACTGCTCTTTTTCAAAATCATAGGCTGTCTCACCTACCCGCATCTGCTCCCTGATTCCGTCGATCAGAAGCTGCCTGCATTCCGCCGGCTCCTTGATATGGTTTTCCTTCACCTGCCGCTTCAGACGCTCAATGATATCATTGGTGGCATGTACCCCGATATCGCCCATGATCAGAATTTCTTCCAGCTCCTCATAAAAATCCTCGTCAATAGCGGAAAAACCGCTGAAGACAGAATCAATTCCCCGGACGATATTGTCTCTCGTCTTGGTCAGGCCTTCCTTCAACCTGGCAAAAAAACCCTTTTTTTCCTCGCTCATAACCGGCCTCCTTACTGATAATCAGAATGAAGAATCCCCTGCTTCAGCAGGCGTACAAATCAGGATCGTGTAATTTTATATTTCACGCTAATCCGTCAGATCCTTGTCAATCAGGTTTACGCTCACCAGGGTGGATACCCCTTTCTCCTGCATGGTAATACCGTAAAGACGATCCACCTGTTCCATGGTTCCTCTTCTGTGGGTAATCACAATAAACTGGGTGTTTTTTGTGAGCTTATGCAGGTACTTTGCAAAGCGGCCCACGTTGGAATCGTCCAATGCGGCCTCAATCTCATCCAACAGACAGAACGGGGAGGGCTTCAGATTCTGAATGGCAAACAGCAATGAGATAGCGGTCAATGCCTTCTCTCCGCCGGACAGCTGCATCATATTCTGCAGCTTCTTTCCGGGCGGCTGGGCGATAATGCGGATGCCTGCCTCCAGAATGTCTTCCTCCTCCATCAGCTCCAAGGTACCTTTTCCGCCTCCGAACAGCTCCTTGAACACCTTGTCAAACTCCCGGTTGATCTCCCCGAATTTCTCCGTAAACTGTTTTCTCATGGCGGCATCCAGTTCCTCTATGATACCCTCCAGCGTCTTTTCCGCCTCCACAAGGTCGTCATGCTGATTTTTCATAAAGGTAAAGCGCTCCATCAGATTTTTATAATCCTCGATGGCATTTACATTGACATCGCCCAGTTTTTTGATCTGCTCTTTCAGCGAGGCGATCTCACGCTTCATGGCGGGAAGGTCTGTCATTTCCTCGTCCCGGATGGCAGCCGCGTCGCTTAAAGTGATCTCGTACTCGTCCCACATATAATTGATATGCGACTCCAGGCTTTCCTCCAGCTTTTCCTTCTGAGCGTTCAGACGGTAAACCTCCTTATCCAGGGCAGTTATCCGCTCCGCCATCTCCTCTCTTGTCTGGAAAAAGTTCTTCTGCCTTGCGGACAATTCCTCCCGGCGGGAAATACTTTCCTTCAGCCTTCCTTCCGATTCATTCTGCGCGTCAAAGGACGCTGCAATGGTCTTTTCAATCTCTGCAATATTCTGTCTCTTCCGCTCAGCTTCCAGACGGTTTTCCTCCAGCGCCTCCAGGATCTCGGAAAGCTCTGCTCTGGAACGGCCGATCTCTTCCTCAATACGCTCCACATTGGCCTGTTTGAAGCCCTGGGTCTGACGCATTTTTTCCACCTTCAGCTCCCAGTCCGCCACAAGTGCCGCCGCTTCCGTCTCCTGCTTTCTCTGCTCCTCCAGTCTAGCCTGAAAACCTACGATCTGCTCCTGCGTATTCCTCTCCAGCGCCTCGCTGGCCGCCAGTTCCTGCTGAATGGACTCCTTGTCGTTCTTTATTTCAAAGATCTTCCCTTCAATCTCCTGTTCTTCCAGCTTCAGGGAAGCCTCCGCCTCCACTTCCTCCTCCATGCGCTCTCTGGCCTGACTGATATTCAGCCTGGCGGTATTCTGTTCGATGGACTTTCTCTGGATATCCGCCTTCAGCGTCTCCAGCTCCATCCGCAGCTTGTTGCGTCTTGCCTTGGTCTCGTCGATCTCCCGGTTCGCCCGGTCTATGGTTCCCAGCAGCTTCTTCACATTCTTTTCCAGCTCGTCGATCTCCCGGCGTCTCCCCAGCAGATTGCTGTTGTTTTTGAAGGCGCCGCCGCTGATCGCGCCGCCCGGCACCAGAAGCTCTCCCTCCAGCGTGACCATACGGATACCGTACCCAAACTTTTTTGCAATCCTAACGGCGTTATCCACATGGTCAACCACCACAATACGTCCCAGCATGGCCTTGGCCACATTGCGGTATCTCTCCTCAATGTTTACCAGCTCGTCCGCCATCCCGATCACACCCTTTTCGGAGAGTGCATCCTGATTTTTAAACTCCTGCGGGTTTGTGATACTGGTCAAAGGAAGAAAGGTTGCCCGGCCCAGTCTGTTTTCCTTCAGGAAACGAATCATGCGCTTTGCCGTCTCCTCATCGTCGGTGACAATATTCTGGATGTTTCCTCCCAGAGCGGTCTCGATGGCAGTCTCGTATTTTTTTTCCACCTTGATAATGTCAGCCACCACGCCGATGATGCCGGAATCCTTCTCCTTCTGCTCCATCACCTTTTTAACGCTGCCGCCGTAGCCCTCATAGCGCTCTGTCAGATTCGTCAGCGCCTCCAGCCTGGATTTCTCCATGTGATAGGCGTTCTGAGCCTCCCGAAGGCCTGCATCCTTCCTGGTCAGCGTCTCCCGGATATCTCCCAGCTCCTGCTGCGCGGAAGCCTCCTGCTGCGCCAGCTGCCCCAGTTCCTCCGTCACCGCCTCAAACTGAGCCTCCAGTTTCTTCAGGCTTTCCACTCTTGCCGCCTCGTCGGACTTAGCCCGCAGCAATCTGGAATTCAGCTCTGCCCTGCGGATATTGACTTGTTCCATCATAGTGTCAAAGCGTCCCATTTTGGACTTGATGGCCGCCCGCTGGTTCAGTTCCCCGATAATGGTATTTTTCCCCGCCTCAATGGCGTTGTTCAGCTCCTCAATCTTTCCCTGAAGTTCCTCCAGCTTTGCCCTCTCCGCCTCCGCAGTGGCCTCGATCTCCCGCACCCGGCTGTCGGTCTCCCCCTTCTCGGTCAGGATATCCTCCTTGTCCTTTTCCTTTGCGGCAATCTCTCCCTCCAGCGCGGAACGCCTGTTGGTCAGGTGAGTCTCGCTTCCTTTGGCGGAGTTGATCTGCTCCTTCAGGACATTCATCTCGCCCTCCAGCCTTCCCCGCATCAGTCCGGTGTCCGTCACCGTGCTTCTTGCCTGCTCGATGGCTTCCTCCAGATTCTCCAGCTCCGCCTGGATACGTTCGTACTCCTCTTTGATCCCCTCGTATTTTTCGTTACTCTCCGAAAGCTCACCGCTGGCCAGCCTGTATTTTTCCTCTGCCTGCCCAAGCTGCTCCCGGAGACGGTTATTCTCCAGCAGGAACACATTCACGTCAAGTGTCTTCAGCTCTTCCTTCTTGCGCAGATAGACTCTTGCCACCTCCGACTGCCGTTCCAGAGGGCCCACCTGCTTTTCCAGCTCCGAGAGGATATCGCTGACTCGCACCAAATTCTGTTTCTCATTTTCCAGCTTTGTCTGAGCCGCAGCCTTGCGGCGCTTGAACTTCACGATTCCTGCCGCCTCGTCAAAGAGCTCCCGCCTCTCCTCCGGCTTGCCGCTGAGAATCTTGTCAATCTGGCCCTGGCCGATGATGGAATACCCTTCCTTGCCGATACCGGTATCATAGAACAGTTCATTCACATCCTTCAGTCTGCAGGGACTGCCGTTAATCAGATATTCACTTTCTCCGGAACGATAAATTCGCCTTGCCACCGTCACCTCGTCAAAGTCGATGGCCAGCTGATGATCCGCATTATCCAGTGTGATAGCCACATACGCGTAGCTCAGCGGCTTCCTGTTCTCCGTGCCCGAGAAAATGACATCCTGCATGCTGGCCCCGCGAAGCTGCTTGACCCGCTGCTCTCCCAGCACCCAGCGCACGGCGTCCGCCACGTTACTCTTGCCGCTTCCGTTGGGTCCCACAATACCCGTGATACCGTTGTGAAACTGGAAGGTTATCTTGTTTGCAAAGGACTTGAACCCCTGCACCTCAATGCTTTTTAAATACATATCCTCTATCCCTCAAAAGCAGCAGCGCCCTGTACGCCGCCTGCTGCTCCGCCGCTTTTTTCGTTCTTCCCGCGCCCTCTCCCAGACACTCTTCCTCCATACAGACGGAAACCCGGAAGATCTTGTTATGCTCCGGTCCGCTCTCTTCCAGAAGCTCATACCGGAAATCCTTCTTCAGTCTTCCCTGGATCAGTTCCTGAAGATTGCTCTTGCTGTCATAGAACAGGCGCTTATCCTCCAGGTCAGAAAGGATAAACCTGTAGATAAATGCTCTGGCCGGCTCCATCCCTCCGTCCACATAGATGGCTCCGGTGACAGCCTCCATGCCGTCGGAGATAATACTGTCCCGCTCTCTTCCCCCGGTACTTTCCTCTCCCTTTCCCAGGAGCATGAATTTTCCCAGCTCCAGATCCCTTGCGCAGAACGCCAGAGAAGGCTCGCATACCATGGAAGCACGAAGCTTGGTCAGTTCTCCCTCCGTCAGCTCCGGGTGCTCCCGGAACAGGAAATCGCTGGATACCAGCTCCAGCACCGCGTCGCCCAGAAACTCAAGGCGTTCATAGTCCCCTGCCTTGTTGATTCTCTGTTCATTGGTAAAGGAACTGTGCGTCAGTGCCTGCTTCAAAAGGGCAATATTCTGAAACCTGTATCCGATCCGCTCTTCCAGGTTCTTCAAGGTGTATCCTTCCAACATTTCTTTCCTCTTTTCAAAGCAAAGAGCAGTCCGCCAGGCGTACTGCTCCTATTCATGACAGCAGATCTTCTGCTGTTCAAATTTTCCATGATGACCGTGCCGTTAATTCTGCGCACTCTTAATCATCTCCACCGCTTCCTCTACGGTAGTGATCTTCTCCGCCTTTTCCGCAGGGATCTCGATGTCAAACTCCTCCTCGATCCCCATAATGATCTGAAATACATCAAGGGAATCCGCTCCCAGATCATCCATAAAGGTGGTCTCCGGCGTAATCTCATCCGGATCCACATTCAAAACTTCTGCAATTACTTTTTTCAATTTTTCCAGTTCCATAGTGTTTCCATCTCCTTAATCTTCCAGAACAATCTGTTCTTTGATTTTTTCATTTATATTCTGTTCTTTAAATGCTATGCATTGAAGAATAGAATGTCTGATCTCTATGGCCTTGCTGCTGCCGTGGGTCTTTACCACAAGTCCGTTCAGTCCAAGCAGCGGAGCGCCGCCATACTCCTCCGTGCTGAAACCCTTCAGCGTTTTCTTCAGCGCCGGTTTCACAAGCAGGGCGCCTATCTTGCTGCGGAGGCTGCTCATCATGCCGCCCTTGATCTTCTTGATCAGGACATCGCTGACGCCCTCCAGCATCTTCAGCACAATATTGCCCGCGAAAGCCTCGCACACAAGGACATCCGCCACCCCCGCAGGGATATCCCGCGCCTCCACATTACCGATAAAATTGATTTCCGGACAGCTCTGCAGGAGCGGATAGGTTTCCCTGGTCAGGGCATTTCCCTTTTCCTCCTCCACCCCGATGTTCACCAGACCGACTCTGGGATTTTTTACACCGAGAACGCTCTCCATATAGACGCTGCCCATCTTTGCAAACTGCAGCAGCTGCGAAGGTCTCGCATCCACATTTGCCCCGCAGTCCAAGAGCAGGCTGACTCCCTCCGCATTGGGGATAATCGGCGCAAGAGGCGGTCTCTCCACACCTTTAATGCGGCCAACGATCACCTGTCCGCCCACCAGCACGGCCCCGGTGCTTCCCGCGGACACAAGCGCATCGCACTGACCCTCCTTCACCATATACATGGCTTTCACAATGGAGGAATCTTTTTTCCTGCGGATGGCCATAACGGGAGGCTCCCCCGTATCAATGACCTCTTCCGCGTGTACGATCTCCAGCTGCTCCGCCGGATAGGTATACTTTTTCAGTTCCTCCCTGATCACCGGCTCCCGCCCGACCAGAAAAACCTTGACGCGCCTGTCCTCGTTGACGGCCTCCACCGCACCCTTGACGATCTCGCCGGGAGCGTTGTCCCCGCCCATGGCATCAACCGCCACATTTACCATTTCCGCCATTGGATTATTCCTTCCGTATCGACTCTTTCCCATACACTATTTTACTATACTAAACACGATACCAAAAATCAAGACAAAAATTACCACAAAAAAGGACGTCGCCATGGACGTCCTTCCCGTTTGCGTTCATCGATTCATCAGTCAACGCTTACAACCTGCTTCTTATTGTAAGAACCACAGGCCTTGCAAACTCTGTGAGGCACCATCAGCGTGCCGCACTTGCTGCACTTTACCAGAGTGGGAGCGCTCATCTTCCAGTTTGCTCTTCTCTTGTCTCTTCTCGACTTGGAAGATTTATTCTTAGGACAAATAGACATCTTTACACCTCCTTATCCCCGTTTGAAAATATCTTGTATCACTGCCATCCGCGGGTCGGGGACAAAGGTATCACATCCACACTCCCTCTCGTTCAGATTCTGTCCGCATACGCGGCAAAGCCCTTTACAGTCTTCCTTACACAGAATCTTAGCAGGCCAGTTACCCATGATTTCATTGTACACAAAAGTCTCCGCGTCCAGCTGATAACCTTCCATAAAACTCAGGTCATCCGCGTCTTCATCCTCCGTGCCAATCTCCGGCGAAACGACCACTCGCTCAAAACTCAGCTCCAGAACCGTCGGCACCTCCGTCAGACATCGGTCACAGGCAGTCCGGAACACCAGCCTCACCGTTCCTTCCACCCTGGCCTTTTCCGGCTCGATATTGGTAAAGGTGAAAGCCACAGGGGACTTCTCCATAATTTCAAAGCTTTCCGTCCCGTTCTTAAAGCACGTCATCTCAAGCAGCACCTCAGCACTCATCTGTCTGCCTTCGGATGTTAACACATCAGATAAATTCAATAACATATCGGCTCCTGTGTATAAAACTCTTTTCACACACTGACTCATTATACATAGTGTCCACAGATTTGTCAACACTAAATTTCGAGGAACCTTTGCCGATGAAAGCGGGGTTCTGTCATACAGGATTCCAGGTGCCTCAGCCCTTCTGATAGAGCCACATATTTTTGATCTGCCCCCGCAGGCTGTCCCAGCTCCAATGCTGCCGGCTTCTCGCCACACAATTCGGATCATTCACCAGAAATCCCTCTGAATCATATCCGTAGATCACGATAAAATGACCTGCCGCCGTAAAATCCCCCTCGCTCATGGAGCAGACAGCAACACCGCCCCAGTCCAGAGCCTGCTTCAGATTCTCTTCCTTAATGCCCTGCTGCACCACATCAACGCCGTACATGGCCGGAACATCCTCCAGCAATGCCCAGGCCGTTCCCACGCCGGACACATAGTAGCCGTTTTTCATGCTGTATTCCCCTATCACATCCGGCGTAAGCTTTTCGTCACCGGTCAGGTAATAGAGCACCATGGAAATACAGGTAGGCCCGCATCCAGCCAGACCTATATTGCTGTCATCCCCATAAGAATCATATCCCCAACGGGGATCCCACTGAAGAAACAGCGGAAATTCTTTTTCCTTCTCGCTCTCCGTAAGCCCTGTGGATTTCGGTTTCCCGTCGGGATACCCCGCCACGAACCCCGCCATCTCCGGATTGTTTGCCAAGGCCTCCAGAAGCTTGTCAGGATAGCTTTTCCGGTCGCCGTAGATCTCATCGATCAGCCTGTTTTCCTCTGCCAGTTCCGCCAGTCGGTCCAGAACCTGACGCTCCGTGCGCTTCCTGGGACTGTCCACCCGGTCAAGCCCCCAGATATCAGGATAATCCTCCTTCACCGTCTGAACCGCCTGCCCCATCGCATCGGCCGCATCGGTAGTGATCCCGGAATCCGTATGCCCTGCCTGTTCCTTCTGATCAACCGCGGCAGAAACCCGGGTCTGAAGCACGGCCTGCTCCAGAAGCTCATCCATGCTTCTCACCTTCCGGTACAGAACCAGCAGGAAGATCAGATTGACGACCAGGAAGCACCAGGTAAAAAACAGTGCCGCCGTCAGCCGCTTTCCTTTTCTGACCTGTTGCTGCAGCTGTTGTGCATAATTCTGTCTTTTTATCTGTTCCTGCCGGTTTGGGCCCTCTGACCGCCTTCTTCGGGGCGGAACGGACTGGCCCTGATGTGCCCTCTGCCCCGCTTCCTGCTGCGCCTTTATCGAAAGCTCCTGCCTCATACCGGATTCTTTCCGCTCACTCCATTCCGTCCCTGTTTTCTCATTCCCATATGTCCACAACTGTGCGGCTTCGTTACCGGTGCTCCTCATTTCCAGCCCTCTCCTTCCAGAATCCTTATCTTTTGCAATCTCTGACCTTCAATCCTTATACGCTTATTTTAACCCGAAAGCTGTATCAAAATTGTAAAGTAAAGATTAAGATTTTTTTCTTTATCTGTGAAGGCCGGCTTAATTTTTCTCAATTCACACCAAGGCAACCGTCTCTCTTGCGATGGCCAGTTCCTCGTTGGTGGGAATCACCATGACCGTAGTCCGGCTCTCCGGCATGGTAATGGCGATATCCTCTCCCCGTCTGTTGTTCAGCTCGGGATCAAGTGCTATTCCCAGATACCCCAGATATTCGCAGATCATGCTTCGCACCAGGGGACCGTTTTCACCCACTCCCGCCGTAAAGCAGATCACATCCACTCCGTTCATGGAAGCCGTATAGGCTCCCACATACTTTGCCACGTTGTAGCAGAAGGTTCTCATGGCACGGATGGCATTTTCGTCCCCTCTGTCATAGCCGGCCTCCAGATCACGGAAATCGGAAGAAAGGTTGTCCGACAGCCCAAGCACACCCGACTTCTTATTCAGTATGTTCATGATCTCATCGATGTTCTTTCCTTCCTTATGGGCAATAAACTCAACGATTGCCGGATCAATATCGCCGGAACGCGTGCCCATAATCAGACCCTGAAGAGGAGTCAGTCCCATGGAGGTATCCACACATTTGCCGTTCTTCACGGCGGATACGCTTGCGCCGTTACCCAGATGGCATACAATGATCTTCAGATCTTCATAACGCTTTCCCAGAACCTCCGCCGCCCTCTTTGAGACATAAGAATGGCTGGTGCCGTGAAAACCGTATCTTCTGACCTTATAATTTCTGTAATATTCATAGGGAAGACCATATAAGTAGGCTTCCTCCGGCATGGTCTGGTGGAACGCAGTATCAAACACCGCTACCATGGGCGTCTCCGGCATCAGCTTCCGGCAGGCGTTGATGCCGATCAGGTTTGCAGGATTGTGCAGGGGCGCCAGATCATTGCATTCTTCAATTGCCTTCAGTACCTCCCCGTCGATGATGACGGACTTTGCAAATTTTTCCCCGCCGTGTACCACGCGGTGTCCCACAGCGCCGATCTCGTCCAGGTTCTTTACCACACCTGTAGCTGCATTTGTAAGCGCCTCCAGCACAAGGCGAATCGCCTCCGTGTGATCGGACATGGGCGTCGTTGTCTTCTCCTTCTCCCCTCCCTGGGGCGCATAAGTAATCATGCTTCCCTCTATCCCGATTCGCTCACACAATCCCTTTGCAAGACATTCCTCCGTTTCCGAGTCGATCAGCTGAAACTTCAGGGAGGAACTGCCGCAGTTAATAACCAGTACCTTCATGTAATTTTCTTCCTTTCCATAATTATTATAATTCGGCTTCGCTCTGTCGTTCTGACTCTGCTGTCTAAACGCAGCAACACCTCCAAAAGCTTCGCTTTTCTCGGTGTTTTGCTCGTCATAACGACTTCCCGCACGCCGCTCAAGCAAGCTTGGCGGCTTCGCTCTGTCGTTCTGACTCTGCGTTTAGACAAGTTGTGCCTGGACGGCGGTGAGGGCTACCACACCGACAATGTCCTGCCAGGAGCAGCCGCGGGACAGATCGTTGACCGGTCTGGAAATACCCTGTAACATGGGGCCGTAGGCTTCCGCACCGCCCAGTCTCTGCACCAGCTTGTATCCGATATTGCCCGCGTCAAGATTCGGAAAAATCAACACATTCGCCCTGCCGCCCACAGGACTTCCCGGCGCTTTGGACTTGGCCACGCCCGGAACCAGCGCGGCATCCAACTGCAATTCGCCGTCCAGGGTAAGATGCGGGTACTGCTCTCTTGCAATCGCCGTTGCTTCCAGCACCTTGTCCACCAGTTCATGCTTCGCACTTCCCTTTGTGGAGTGGCTCAGCATGGCGATGACAGGCTTGGGACCGATCAGCGCCTTAAAACTCCTGGAAGAGGACTCCGCAATGGCCGCCAATTCCTCCGCGGTGGGATCCTGATTCAGTCCGCAGTCCGCAAACAGAAACGCGCCGTTTTCCCCCTGGTCTTTAAACTGGGTATCCATGACAAAAAATGCGGAGACCAGCTTCACGCCGGACGCAGTCTTCAGAATCTGGAGCGCAGGTCTCAAAGTATCCGCCGTAGAGTGGCAGGCTCCGGCAACCATGCCGTCCGCGTCGTTTGCCTTTACCATAACAATGCCAAAGGTAAGATAATCCTTCAGCAGGATTTCCCTCGCCTTTTCCTCCGTCATTCCCTTTGCTTTCCTGGTTTCATAAAGCAGCGTGACATACTCCTCCAGCTTATCGGTGGTCGCCGGATTGATCACCTGCACACCGGTCAGATCCACCTCCAGCCAGCCGGCGCCGTCCATAATCTTTTCTTCATTGCCGACCATAATAATGTTGGCAATTCCCTCTTCCATGATTTTTGCCGCAGCCAGCAGCGTTCTCTTATCATTGGATTCCGGTAAAACGATTGTTTTTTTGTCCAGCCTCGCTCTTTCCTTGATTGTGTCAATATATGACATCTCTCTCTCCTTTCCGGCAGTCTCGCACTTTCTCACTTTTTTTGAAATTGCAGCACTGTTTTCTGAAAATTTCACTTAACAAACTGCACTGTTTATATTATACTAAAGATAAGATGATGGCACAAGGGAAAATGTGCGTTAAATTGTATATTTTCAAATACATACTCCATTTCCCTCACCCCCGTTTTTACTGATATTTTGGCACATGTAAACGCTTTCACGGTGTGTTATTTTTTTCACATTGCCTGCCGATATTTTTGAACGTTATTACGACATTCCCGTGCAGGGCACGCTGCGCACCCTGCCGTGATCCGGGTTGTCGGCCCATTTGCCGGCTCCTCCCACAATACAGTCGCAGCATGGAGGCTGATTATGAGGGTAAATGGAATCATTGCTGAGTACAATCCCTTCCACAACGGTCACAAATACCAGATGGAAGAATCCAGACGCATCACCGGCGCCGACTATACGATTGTCGTCATCAGCGGCAATTTCGTGCAGCGGGGAGCTCCTGCGCTTTTAGACAAGTTTTCCCGGGCGGAGATGGCGCTTCGCTGCGGGGCGGATCTCGTAATGGAAATTCCATCCATCTATGCCGCTTCCAGCGCGGAATACTTTGCCACCGGAGGCGTCTCCCTTCTGAATCAGCTGAATGTGGTCACTCACCTTTGCTTCGGCAGCGAAAGCGGGGATATCGGCATTTTACGCCAGATTGCTTCCATTCTGCGGGAGGAACCCGAAGAGTTTTCCCGCCTGATGAAGGCCAATCTCCGCCAGGGGCTCTCCTATCCCATCGCCCGCTCAAATGCCCTGATGCAGTATTGTCCCTCTCTGGCATACAGCAGCAAGGTTTTTTCCACGCCCAACAATATTCTGGGCATCGAATACATAAAGTCCATCCAACGGCAGAAATCCTCCATGGAACCCGTGACGGTCCGAAGGCTGGGGGCAGATTATCACGACCCTGCACCTCACATGGAATGCTGTTCCGCGCTCGCAATCCGCCAGTCTCTTCTTGACAAAAAGGAGGTAGCCGATCTGCAAGCCTATATTCCGGAATCCACCGGACTGATCCTGTCTGACCGGATCAGGGACAAACGGCTGGTCTGCAGCAACGACTTCTCCACTGCTCTGTATTATAAACTGCTTTCGGAAAAGGAATACGGATACGAGAAATATCTTGATGTGTCTCAGGCTCTGTCTGACCGTATCTGCAACAATGTGGATAAATACATATCCTTTGACAGCTTCTGCGACCTGCTGAAGACGAAAGAAATGACCTATACCAGAATCAGCCGCTGCCTGCTGCACATCCTGCTGAACATTACAAAGGAAGACATGTCCTTCTGCAGTGAAATGGAATATACTCCCTACGCCAGGGTTCTCGGCTTCCGCAGAACCGCAACGCCGCTGCTTAGCGCCATCAAGGAGCGCTCCGAGATACCTCTCATCACCAAGGTGGCGGATGCGGAGAGAAACCTGGACGAAGATTCCTTTATCATGCTCAAACAGGATATTCAAGTCAGTCAGCTCTACTACGGAGTCGTGGCCGGGCTCTCCGGAAGCCAGCCCCTCAACGAATACACGATTCCGTTAGTCATTCTTGATTAATTCTTAAAGCTATGTATGGGGGCGGGAATTCTTCCGCCCCGATTGACAAAGGCGTCACAGGAAAAAGAATTCACCGGCATAATGGGCGCATATCCCAGAAGCCCTCCGAATTCTACCGTCTCTCCCACTCCTTTTCCGATAACAGGAATAATACGAACCGCCGTGGTCTTCTGATTCACCATTCCAATAGCCATCTCATCCGCAATGATGCCTGAGATGGTAGTCGCTTTTGTATCCCCCGGAATCGCTATCATATCCAGCCCCACGGAGCAGACGCAGGTCATGGCCTCCAGCTTCTCCAGCGTAAGAGCGCCTGCCCTCACCGCATCTATCATCCCCTGATCCTCGCTGACCGGAATAAACGCACCGCTCAATCCTCCCACATAGGAGGAAGCCATGACGCCGCCCTTTTTTACCTGATCGTTCAGCAGAGCAAGAGCCGCCGTCGTGCCAGGCGCACCCGCATGCTCCAGCCCGATCTCACAGAGAATGTCCGCCACACTGTCACCGATGGCAGGTGTTGGCGCCAGAGAAAGATCTACGATTCCGAAAGGCACCTTCAATCTGTCAGAGGCCTCCTTTGCCACCAGCTGTCCCACTCTCGTCACCTTAAAAGCCGTCTTCTTTATGGTCTCGCAGAGCACCTCAAAATTCTCGCCCCGCACCTTCTCAAGCGCCGTCTTTACCACTCCCGGCCCACTGACGCCAACGTTGATGACCTTATCCGCCTCGGTCACGCCGTGAAAAGCCCCCGCCATAAAAGGATTGTCGTCCGGCGCATTGCAGAATACCACCAGCTTTGCACAGCCCAAAGAATCGTTGTCCTTTGTGTGCTCCGCCACGGACAGAATAATCTCCCCCATCAGCTTCACGGCATCCATATTGATTCCGGTTCTGGTGGAGCCCAGATTCACGGAACTGCAGACCCGCTCCGTTTCGGAAAGCGCCTGTGGAATAGAGCGGATCAGAAGCTCGTCCGCAAGAGTCATCCCCTTGCTCACCAGCGCGGAATAACCCCCGAGGAAATTCACTCCTACTTCCTTAGCCACCTGATCCAGCGTGCGTGCAACGGATACATAATCCTCGGGGCTTCTGCAGGCGGCGCTGCCCACCAGAGCCGCCGGTGTCACGGAAATCCTCTTATTCACAATAGGAATGCCAAACTCCCTGGAGATCTCCTCACCGGTTTTTACCAGATCCTTTGCCGCATCATAGATTTTTCTATGTATTTTTTCCTGCAGCCTCTGCAAATCAGAATCAATGCAGTCCAGAAGGCTGATACCCAGCGTGATGGTGCGCACGTCCAGGTTTTCCTTCTCTATCATTTTATTCGTCTCGGTCACTTCGTATAAATTAATCATATCCATACCCTTCTGCCCGCTTTGACAGGCATCCATTCCTTCGTTTGAAAATGTCTCTTTCAAACGACAATCTCCCATGCCTTATATACGATGCATCTGGTCAAAGATCTCTTCCTTCTGGCATTTGATGACCACACCGATCTGCTCCCCCAGCCCGGTCAATTCGTCCGCCATATCCCCGAACTGCCTGCCGCAGCCGCCGGTATCCACAATCATCATCATATTAAAGTAACCCTGAACGATGGTCTGGGAAATATCCAGAATATTGATCCGGTTTTCCGCAAGATAAGTACATACCCTTGCAATAATGCCCACGGTATCTTTTCCGACCACGGTTATAATCGTCTTTTCCATCTGTTTTGTCTCCGTTCCCGCGCACTGCGCATGTTTTTACAATTATTAAACAACATTTATCACCTTTTTGCAAGCTGTTCTGTTGCCGCCAGAACCATATGGCCTTGTAACCACGCAAAAAGTATGCTATTCTTTACCTGTACGCTGTTCCTGCCAAATTACAGAAAGGGGTGATCTCATATGATAAATATGCGTGTATGGAGGATCCACGGAATCTGATCCTCCCCAAAAAATCGGAGGATAAAAATATGATCAAATTATTTGATGTGAACGAACGGGAGGATCTCTCGCATTGCGACACCATGCTCTCCGACTTCTCAGATGCCGTTTTTCAGAGAGCCTTTCGACAGTATTTTTCCGAGCTTGGCATCCATATCAGGGACTGGGACGGAATTTTTTCGGAAATGAACGAAGACAATAATAACCTGGCATTTATCAGAACGACGCAAGACGGAAAAATCATCGGTTTTATTCAATTCAGACCCACAAAATTTACCAGCTGGTTTTTTGAGGAGACCTGCGGCTTTATACGCGAATTCTGGATTGCCCCGGAATTTCGCAGGCAAAACCACGGAACGGCACTCCTGCGGCTGGCAGAGAATTATTTCCTGGAAAACAAAATTTATACCTGCATCCTGACCTCGGATACGGCAGCGGATTTTTATGAAAAACACGGATATCAGAAAGCTCCCGGATGCAAAGCCAAAAACCAGGATCCCGTATTTTTAAAGCACCTGACATAAGAAAGCAGCCTGCCCCCATCGGAGCTTCTACTCCGGTGGGGACATTTTATCTGCGAATCAAATTTCTTGCCGCATTCGCCAAATGCGCGTGCAGGCATATCTGCCTGGCTCATTCCCGCGGGAATAAAACAGCTCAGCGGATAAAATCTGTCCGGCTTCCGCTCTCTGTCCTGGGCAGAATTCCCTGTTCCCTGCCCGCCTCAATGCACCTGAGCAGCCAGGC
Source organism: uncultured Acetatifactor sp. (assembly GCA_910586835.1). Lineage (GTDB taxonomy): Bacteria > Bacillota > Clostridia > Lachnospirales > Lachnospiraceae > Acetatifactor. The sequence goes on along the minus strand of CAJUJU010000032.1, from coordinate 9,518 downwards.
CATATTATGTGCGATATTGCGCATGGTCTGTAACCCCTCCTCATCCTGCATCACTTCCTCCGGCCGGTTTCCGTGCACCATGTTCCAGTAGCTGGAGCCGATCACCGGCATATGACTGATGCCGAAATATTTGTTCAGGTCATCCAGCGAGGCCGTAGTCCCAGCTCTGCGGGCCGAAGCCACCGCTGCCGCCGGTTTATGTACAAAGGCGTCCTTGCTGCTGTAAAAAGCACGATCCAGAAAAGAAAGGATCCGTCCGCTGGCATGGGCATAGTACACGGGCGTACCGAACACAAAACCGTCCGCCTCCCGGGCCTTTTGCACAAAAGCGTTAACGGCATCATCCGAAAAGACGCACCCTTCCGCCGTACACTGGCCGCAGCCGATACAGTCCCTGACAGGCCGGGCTCCCGTCTGAAAAATCTCATAACCGATCCCCTCTGTCTGCAGCGTGCGTCCAATCTCCTCCAGCGCCGTATAGGTGCAGCCCTTCTGATTGGCGCTTCCGTTTAATAATAACACCTTCATCTCCGTTCTCCTTCTCGCTGAAATTCATTTAGGAAAGCCATCCCTTTCTGACCGCCTCCTCTATATTGTCCGAAACCCATTCATACACTTCCGGAAGGAATTCCTTCACAACAGCCATCCTCTTTTCCACCGCCGCGCGGTCAGTACCGCTTTCCACCCAGGTGTGCCCGTCCGTCAGCGTGTTGTGCAGAAACGGCTGCAGCCTGTCCATGCAGGCGGCATACCTAGCATCCGCAGTCTCCATTGCGTCAAACTCCTCCCAGAGGCTGCGGATCATTTGCCCCTGATCCTCCGGCAGCTCCGCGAACAATTGATCGGCTGCCGCCTTTTCCCTTTCTTCCTTATCCGCATTTCCCTCCACATCATAGGCAAATGTGTCGCCGGCTATGATCTCCACAAGGTCATGAACCACGCACATCTGAACTGCACGCCCCAGATCCACCGGCTCCGACGCATATTCCCCGAAAAGCATTGCCATTACTGCAATGTGCCAGGAATGCTCGGCATCGTTCTCTCTCCGCCTTTTATCGATCAGCATTGTGCGGCGTGCGATGGCCGTCATCCTGTCAATCTCCGCCGAAAACAGAAGCTGCCTGTTGATCCGTTCGTTTTTGCCGTACAAAAAGTCTTTTTTCCCCATTGCGCACCTCCCGCCGATATCATTTGACTTCATTATACACAGTCTTTTCCCGGATTACAATCAAAAGCAAAAAGCTTCCGCGGACATTGCAATCAATATTTGCTTTGATAAAAACGCAGAGGGCGCTGCAGTCTGCAGCACCCTCCCTTTTCATTATACCTTTATCCAAATTCAGATTCCCAGCAGATCGCTGTATTCCTTCAGCGCGCCGTCCGTGTCATGGGCAAGCACCTTCTTTGCAAGAACCTTTCCAAGCTGTACGCCTTCCTGGTCAAAGCTGTTGATGTTCCATACAAAGCCCTGATACATAACCTTATTCTCAAAGTGAGACAGCAGCGCACCAAGTGCCTGAGGAGTCAGCTGTTCACCGATAATAATGCTGGAAGGACGTCCGCCTTCAAAATTTTTATTGCGGTTTTCATCCGCCTTGCCGCATGCAAACGCGATGATCTGCGCTGCCACATTGGCGCAAAGCTTCTGCTGACTGGTGCTGTCCTGAATCACCACATCCCTGCCCATCTGGTTATCCCGAAATCCCACAAACTGCAGAGGAACAATATCTGTCCCCTGATGCAGTAACTGATAGAAGGAATGCTGTCCGTTGGTGCCCGGTTCCCCGAAAATAACAGGGCCCGTAGAATAATTCACAGGCTCTCCGAAACGGTTTACCGACTTTCCGTTAGACTCCATATCGAGCTGCTGCAAATGCGCGGGGAAACGGCTCAAAGCCTGAGAATAAGGCAATACCGCCGTATTCTGATACCCCAAGACATTTCTCTCATACACTCCGATCAGAGCGTCCAGCATGGCAGGATTTGCAAGCACATCTCTGCCCTTTGCAAGCTTGTCTTCCTCTGCCGCCCCTTCCAGGAACTGCGCAAATACTTCCGGGCCAAACGCCAGAGACAGCACTGCGCCGCCCACACCGGAGGTAGAGGAAAAACGGCCGCCGATATAGTCATCCATAAAGAAAGCTGCCAGGTAGTCGTCGCTCTTTGCCAGAGGCGATGTCTCGCTGGTAACGGCGATCATATGCCTGGAGGCATCCAGTCCCGCATTTTTCAGCGCATCCTTCACAAAGGATTCGTTGGTCAAAGTCTCCAACGTGGTGCCGGATTTGGATACCAGTACAAAGAGGGAGTGCTCCACATCAATGGTATTTAACACTGCTGCCGCATCATCCGGATCCACATTGCTGATGAACCTGGCTTCCATTTTAAATTTATGATTTACTTTTGCCCAGTTTTCCAAAGCCAGGTACATTGCACGGGGCCCGAGATCGCTGCCGCCGATGCCGATCTGTACGACAGTGGTAAACTTCTCCCCTGCCGCATTGGTAATTTCACCGCTGTGCACCTTATTTGCCAGCTCCGCAATTTTTTTCTGCTGCTCCAGATAGAAACTGCGCTTATCCACTCCGTCAGCCACCACAGCTTCACCCAACTGGCCTCTTGTCATATGATGAAGCACCATGCGCTTCTCTCCGGTATTAATCACCTCGCCGTTGTAAAGAGCTTCAAACTTATCAGCCAGCTGCGTCTCCTCCGCCAGTTTTTCAAGCGCTTTCAGCACCTCGTCATCCACCTGCTTTGCGGCATAATTGTAGGAAAGTCCGGCTGCCATGGGAACGCTGTATTTCTTCACGCGATCTGCGCCGCTCTCCCCTGTCATTGCCTCCGCAAGCTTTACCGGCGCCATCTTTAACAGCTCCTGATACGCCGCCGCGGTATCCAGATTGTTCCAGGTAATCATATTTGCCTCCAACCTCCTAATAATATTTTCTGTTTCCATACTATAAGCCAAAACGCCTTACCCCACAATTATACTGTGAATTGTATGTAAATTCAAGCGCGGGAAGTCATTTTCTTGTCTCATACGGGTACCGGAAAGGCAAAACTTGTATCTGAAACATAATTCTGATAGAATGATAACGATATGGTTCAAGCGGTGGAAAACGGTAAAAGGGAGAGCCTGTATTATGGATTTTATAGAACAGTTATGGACTTTAAAACAGATCTATCAGAATGAGAATGCTTACTATGATCCGAGCAGGAAACAGCATCTCCACCATATCCCCTCAAACATTCCGGCGGAAAAACTGGATATTTTAAAACAGACAGGACGCATGCCCAATCAGATCCTGTATCCACGGCATGATGAAATATGGGACGCTTTTTACACTCTGGCAGACACATGGACACTTTCCGAGGCAGCAGACGCGTTTATCGCCGGATTATGGTCTGCTCCCTTTTTATGGCAATCTGCCCTGAATGCAAAGCTTCTCTCTCTGGCTACGCCCCGCCATGCTTTTACCCCCTACCAGGGCTCCTCCCACACCTGTACGATCTGCGGATTTCAGGAAAAAGCTGTGGATTCCACGCTGCAATGGTACAGACGCATGACAGACGGTGTCCCCCTGGACGGTGATCCCACGGAATATGTATTGGCGCTGCGCGAAATGGACGGCGCAGGCCCAAGGCCCACCCCCACAGCATATGACCTGTGGACTTTCCGCGCCATTTTAACGGTAATCCGGCAAATGCCGGCGGGATCAAGATACAGTAAGGTACGAGATGCCCTGCACCGTGAAAAGCTGCTGCCCGCTTCCCGGAAGGGAACTGCCTGCTCTCTGCTGGAGGCTCTTGCACTGGCAGGTATTTTGGATACGCCGGATCATCCCGGAATGGCAGCGCGTTTTACCTCCTATCAGGAACGGGACATACGCCCCTCCATTCGGGTGGAAGCACAGGCTCCCCTTGCATGGTGGGATTCCTCCATGGGTATCAATGAGACTGCTCTGAAAAAAATTTTCGGGGCAATCGACTGTTCTTCCGTCTCCCTGACAGACCGCCCCACACCTGACCCCCTTTTGTCCCGGACAATTACCGGCAGCCTGCAGAAGCAACGGTTCCCTCACAGACGGCTGCCCTCTTCTCCGGACGCAGGAAAAGGCCCTGCACAGGCCGGAGACGTATACGCAGTTCGCATTCAGAATGATGTATGGGTTACAATATACTGCCACCGAACGGAAGAAAAATACGTTGTTATAGAGTATCTGGACGGCATTTTCACAGAGATGCCCGAGAAATCGCAAATCATCAGCATCTGCCGACCCAGGAGCGACGGAAGATGGCAGACCAGGGTATCCGGCATAGACAAAACGACCGGTATCAAGAGAATTGCCCGGAATATCCCTACTCCCCGGACAGAACTGCCCGAGCCGGACCGGATTCCCTTTTCTACTGCCAGCAGTCTGAAGAACCTGGCTTGGTGGTGCTTTCCTGAGTTATCCTGATGTGACATTTTTATTCGGTCTGATCTTCCCCACGGTTGATTTTGATTTGATCCGAGGCATTTTTCAGGATTGAATCCATAACCAGCCAAATTGCGCTGTCTACAAAACGCCCATACTCTTCTTTTGACATTCCTATGTAAGAGTATTCGCTTATTTCTTTCCCGGGAAGATATCCCATAACACCTGTTTTCCGGACGATTGCCCCCGCAGGAAGATAGTCAATGTAGTCCGGAAATTCCGTCAAATTCAATATCTCCGTGAAATACCCGGACTTTGGATGTCTTTCCAGGTAATCCGCCTCAATCCAGTAAATATCTTTCATTCTATCTTCTTTTTGAATCAGCCGCTTTACGGAATCCCAGTTTTCCGGCATCCCCGACGCCTTTTCGGCTAAAACAGGATGTTTTCTGATTCGCTTCCAGACAGCCGCAATCCTGTCTTCCTCACGGATAAATCTCTGGAATTCTGCATCCGTAATCAAATGGGCATAATATCCCAGCAAAAACGAATATTCTTCGTTTGTCTTTATCTCCTGCTTCCTGTTTTCAATATATTCTTTATAAAACCGCTCACAGTCGGAAGCCGCCTTTCTTTCGCCGGACATCCAATGTGTTACTGCCCGCGAAGGCGTAAACTGCGTCCAATCCTCATTTTCCACATTGCAGTCCGGCGCTATATTACCCACGCAAAAACCACGCTTGTCCAATCCCGAAACCCGATCCAAAACATTGTCTGCTACCATTAAGTGCGTTACCCAAGATGCCATGTCTCCCCCTGCGCTCAAATATCCTTTTCTATAAAGTGTACCTCATATTTATCCCAATACTTCTTATACATACAGATATCCTCATCAAAATTTAACTGATACATTCTGAATGTAACCGTTACATTTTTAGGCTGCCACTGTTCTTCGTAAGAATACTGATATTTCATCCCCAGCTGTTTCATAACACCGCCGCTCCGAGGATTGTTTCTGTCATGGGTTGCTGTAATGTATGGAATACCTTCTCTTTTTACCTGTTCGATCAAGGCATTTCCAGCTTCTGTGATAATTCCCTGATGCCAGAACTCTTTCCGAAGTCCATATCCCAAATCGTAGCCGTCCTCCATACCAACTTTTATGTACCCGATGGGATAATTGTCCTCCTTCAGGCAAACGGCATACGCATAGGCCTGCTGCTTTTCATATTCCGCCGCATAATTTGCCATAAAAAAGGCGCGTGCCTCCCCGATCTCTTTCAATGGAAACCACGGCAAAAAAATATTCACCTCTTCATCCTTCAACAGCAAATACAATGCCTCAATATCATTTTCCTGAAATTTTCTTAAGATAAGCCTATCTGTTTCCAATTGGGGAGTATTCCTGCATTTCATCTGATCCCCACTTTGCTCCACCTCTGCCATGTCATTGTTCCTCCAAGCCAAAATGTCCTGCCAGGGCCGACAGCATTTCTTCCCGTGTGTCATTTTCAAAATCCGAACGTGTATATGTAAAAAAGCCTGTATGTGCCCAGTCGGTCTCCAACGGAGGATGATACAATGCCCAGGAATTAAAGTTTTGGAGCGTGGCTTCCGGATCCGGACAAAGCCGAATCTGCTCCATGATAAACTTTTTATCCGGGTCTTCCCGATCAAAGAACCGGGTGGCACAAACATCCGGCGGATCACAGATCATAATGGCAACACGGTTGTACGATGAAATCTCCCTCAGCACATCCGGCGGAATATTGGTATCCACTATGACCTTCTTCCCGGCGGCCGCCACTCTGATCAGCTCTAAGATCTCAATTTCCACACACTCCTTCGAAACCTGATTGGTCCAGGTCCAATGTTCTTCCGGGGTCATATTGAGCCATTCTCTCCACCCACTCATGGTGTCAAAATAGCACAGCCCCGGCTGCTTCCACCGTGACAACTTGCTCCTGGGAAAAACATCATGATAATTTTCACCGCAGTGAACCATGTCAAACCGCTGAGCCAGCATCCTGACCATCGTGGATTTCCCCGCATAACTGTGTCCGTTTATGAAATAGACATTTTTAAGATAATGCCGGATTATATTATCACTTATCTGTATTTTCATTTTCCTCCGATCTGTCACAACGTTTGTCCTATCTCCACTCTTGCGGATTTATAAACAAAAATTCTAATCTCTAAATGAAGTGATAATCTGCCGCACATTTCATTAATCCGTCCGTGACAGAACGAAACCTTACGCCATACCGCCTCGCTTTATCACAATTCATCCATAAATTATGTTCTGCAGGAATATCTTCCAACTTCACATTCTTGCCCAGCACTTCCAAAAATTCCCGTGTAATATCATACATTGACTTTGTCGTCTCGCTTCCAAAATTATAGACACCGCCAGGTAGAGCAACGACCTTTTCCATGCTTTCCGCCACTTCCTTCAAATAAGTGATCCCCCGGAACTGTCCGGAACTAAACGAGACACATTCTTTCGCATTCAAAATATTCATGAAATAATTGGATCTGGTCAAATTATAATCATACATCCATTCCGCACGCAGCATAACTGCATCGGGATCAATTTCCAATACCCTCTGTTCCATTTCCAACTTATGCTCTGCGTATGTGTTTGCCGGTTTCACGGTATCCTCCAAATACGGCCCCCCTTCACCGCACCCGCTGTAAACCTGATCTGAACTAAAGCAGATCAGTTTCCTGCCCTTTGACGCCCTTGCAATAAAAAGCGGGATTTGCACATTTGCAAAATAGGAGGCATCCGGATCCGCCTCACACACCCCTATGTTGGAAATAGCGGCGGTATGTATAATGACATCCGCATCGCTTTCTTCGATTATGCGGTTCACATCTTCCTGCGTTATATTGCGAAGTGATGGCGCCGCAATGCTTCCTTCACAAACCTCCATTATTTTATGACCCACAAATCCAGTTGCTCCCGTAACAAGTATCATCGAATCCCTCCAAAACAGTTTTTAGCCTGAAATGCTGCAAACACGACATTTTGCATAATCTTCTGAATTTCATCACACTATTATCTTACTATAAATACACTCACGATTTCAATAAAATATCTTTACTTCCCATTTGCTTTATTTTTTCAGGCATATATTTTTTGAAAAAATTTCTCATTTGATGTAGTATTCGCCGCTGAAACCGTAGTATATAATTGAAGCCGGAAAGGAGGCGGTATGATGATAAATGATGAAAAAATCATAGAACTGTTTTTTGAGCGTTCAGAACAGGCCATACAGGAGTTAAACAAAAAATACGGGAAACTTTGTCACAACCTCTCGTACAACATTGTAAACAACAGACAGGACGCGGAGGAATGCGTCAATGATGCTTATTTCGGAGCATGGAACGCAATTCCCCCGGCGCGTCCCAATCCACTGCTGACTTATCTGTGCAAAATTGTTCGGAACATTTCGCTCAAACTTTATTGGAGAAAGGAAGCGGATAAACGAAACAGCCATTACACGATTGCCATGGAGGAAATCGAAACCTGTACAGCAGCCCCAAATACAGTAGAAGCCGAGATTGACACGAAAGAGTTGGCTTTTATCATCGGAGCGTTTTTAGACACACTGACACTCGAAAACCGTGTTATCTTCATGCGCCGCTATTGGTTTTCAGACAGCTACAAGGACATAGCCAGGTTCGTAGGGCTTACGGAGAAAAATATCTCTGTCCGACTGACCCGCATCCGTGAGAAGCTGAAAAAATATCTAACCGAAAGAGAGGTATTCATATGAACCCTAAAAAATTTTCTGAAGCCATGAGTAAAATTGACAGCAAGTATATTGACGAGGCAATCCGGTACAAAAAAAGCGGCAAAAAACACAATTATATCAGATGGGCTGCTTCTGCTGCCTGCCTTGCTTTGATTATTGCCGTGACTGCTTCTATTGCAGCCCGGACGCAAAATCAAATAAAACTGTCTGACAATTCCAGTAATGTAACCGTTTGTTACACAAGCAGCCCTATTTACATGCAAAGCAGCAGCTCGTTAATTTTTCTCACAGAAGAAGAACTGTTCACGCATTTTAACACAGCAATTTTCAAAGGAAGAATAAGGAACCTTAATAATATTGAGCTGAATTTTAATGGCGACAAAAACTACCGTGCGATTGCCGAAATTGAAGTAGAAACAGTCTATCGCGGCTCTTGCAATGCAGGCGATATCGTATCTGTTCTATTGCCCAGTCCTGTTATGAACGGCTTTTGGGCAGAAGATACCGACACAGTTTCATCTATGCAAGCAGGTATGACCGGGATTTTTATGCCGATTGTTTACGATGATACCTCTGTTCGAGAACAAAACGGAGCAAGATTGGCATTAAAAGACATTGCCGACTATGGTTTTGCAGATGGTGTGCGGTATGCGTTTCTTGAAACCCAGAATGGTTTGGTTTTTTCCAGAAGTTCTTATGAAAGCATATCTGATGCCACAACCCTTGATGAAATTGAAAACTATATTTTGAATATGATTGGCCAGCAACCATAACATACCAAACATTCAGACCCCAACCCATTTTCTGTTATAAATCTGCATTGTGGCATAACTGCATCAAGACAAGATATCCCAAAAAGGGGGGGCCAGTGCCGCCCCTTTTTCCTCCGCAACAGCTGCTTGCTCACGCTCTCTTAAAATGTGCCATACATCATCCCCACTAAAACCACATTTGCGATATAAATCTTCAGAATGATCGGGATTTCTGCATTTTCCTGATACCGTAACAAATCCCGCCGCTTTCCTCATTCTCCACAACAACTCACATACAAGATAACTCCCTAATTCTCGTCTGCGATAATCCTTTGATACCTGAATCCATTCCAATACACCCTCACCAATTTCACGATCCAGTTCAGCAATACCAGTTGCCACAATTTTTCCTTTACATTCTTCTTTGACAGCCAGCCAAAGTTCTGAGTTATACTAGAATCTGTACAAGCTCAACTGTTTAATAGACGAAAAGTTTTACACAAAGTGAAACAAATTCGGAATACCACCGCCAAATGTTTTGACTGCCATTCTATACATTGCCTTTGCATGGATACGGTCATGCC
>CAJUJU010000031.1 GCA_910586835.1 uncultured Acetatifactor sp. | reverse complement strand
AATAGTAAAATGTAAAGTCCTGTTTCAAGCGTGCTTCTACTTTTTCCATGCTTTCATTTCCGGGACTGGTATCAAAATCCTGATATTTTTCCAATAATTCTTTGAAAGCTTCAACCTGCATGGCATGTAGTTCTTTTGCATTGTCAATAGTTGCTCTTAATAATGTTATTTCCATATACAGCCTCCGTATTAAATTATATCAACCCGTTTCAATTGATGTATATTTTTATTTCTATAAACCAAGTCATCCCTTACCGTAAATCCGACCTTTTCCCAAAAAGCATTGCCGGATACATTTTTCTCAAATGCCACCAATGCCACCTTGTGTATGCCCTCTGTTTCCAAAGCCTGCATTGCGGAATCCACCAGCTTTTTCCCAATTCCCTGTCCCCTATATTCTTTCTTGACCGTAGTGTGATAGATAAAACCTCTGCGCCCGTCATGCCCACTGATAATAACACCGATGAGTTTTCCGTTATCTTCCGCAACAAAGCATGTATCAGGATTTCGCAATAAATATTTGACGATTCCATCCTTTGAATCATCTGTTGTATTCAGTCCCATGCCTTCCGTATGTATCCACAAATCATATATTTTTTCAAAATCTTCGATATTCATTGTCCGGATTGTCATGATCACCATTCCCCCTAACTGATCTTTCTGAATTTCTCCAGCCGGTAATGCTGCTCATCATCCAGCTCTTTTATTCCGTTTTTATATTCATATCCTTTTTTCGATAAAATTCTACCGCTGTGATGGATGCGGGAATTTCTGTTCTTTCTGCCCTTAAGAATAATTCATCGGATTCCAAGGTATCAATGATATAGCTGCCGATCCCCTGCCCATGAAATTCCGGCAGCACAAAAATGGTGACTGAAATTTCTATGAATCAGCTTGACAATTTCCTTCGCGTTTTCTTCACGATAAGGCTGAGTGACAACTTCTGTTCCGTTTGATAATTTCATAAAAATCTCCTTTCCAAACAAAAAGCACCAGACATACAATATGTCCAGTGCATCTCTAAAACTATCGGCTATTACAAGCATTCTATCATAATTACAACTTACACCTACCGATTTATATGCACAGACATATCAGACCTACCTGCGTAACTGTGCATCCAATCGAAACACAATTACTTCTCAGTACGTCTGTAATACATGTACATATAGTTCATTGTAAAATGTAAGTTCTGCATATCCATGTTCTCCTGTTTTAACAACCTACCATAATTCTATTTATATGTCAATGCCTTTTCGCCGTATTTTTCTTCCGATCACCGGACAAGCCATAGAGCAACAGAGGGGAAGATGACAGGGAATTACGCCGTGGCTGAAATTGCCTCGAAGAGGCACTTTTAAGGTGGCGAGTAAAGTGCGGAAGTGATATAATCAAAAGCAGGTATTTGTGGATTTTGGGCAGAAATAATAGTAAGAGTGAATTTATGAATATTTTAAGCTTTGAAAAAACACATGTTAAGGAAGCAGTGGAGCTTGCTCTTGCAGACTACTATGTTGAGCGGCAATATGTAAAAGAGCTGCCGCAGGTAAGTGATATCCCCGACTTATACAATTTTGCCGGTAATGGATTGGGTGTTGCTGCTTTTGAAAATGAAAAGATGATAGGATTCCTGTGCTGCTGTGAACCCTTTGAAAATGCGTTTCGTGCCACGGATGTGAGAGGAGTTTTTTCTCCTATGGGTGCAAATGCAGCCGTTTCTGAAAATCGCTCAAAAATTTATGCAGCCATGTATCAGGCGGCAGGGGAAAAATGGGTAAAGAATGGGGCGGTATCCCATGCGATTTGCTTATATGCCCATGATGAAGAGCTTCAACGACAGTTTTTCTGTTATGGTTTCGGCTTGCGTTGTTTAGACGCTGTTCGCCCGATGGAATTGATTGACTGTGAATCCTGTGTGAGCTATGACTTTGCCGAATTGTCAAAATCGGAATGTCATTTTATCTATCCACTTCATCTGGCGCTGTACCGTCATTATTGCGAGAGTCCTTTTTTTATGAGTCGCAGGCCTGAAACACAGGAAGATTTTATAGTATCCGCTATGCAGGAGGAGGCACGTTACTTTGTGGCAAAGGAGAACGGAAAAATAGTTGCGTTTATAAAAATCTCTGTTCCAGGAGAAACGTTTGTTGCAAAGGGTAATACCTATCGCCATATCAGAGGTGCATACTGTCTGCCGGAACACAGGGGGAAGGGATTATATCAAAATTTACTGAACTTTACCATATCTGTGTTGAAAAAAGAAGGCTACACCAGCCTTGGCGTTGACTTTGAAAGCTTCAATCCAACAGCCCGCGGATTTTGGTTAAAATACTTCAATGCTTACACCAATAGTGTAGTGCGGAGGATTGACGAGCGAATTACGCTGCTGAGAGAATAAAAGCGCTTTCGTCCTTTATTGTTCAGAAGCGGTAAAAAAATATAGTATTGTGAGGAATTAGATGTATGCTGTCATATGGCATTTTTAATATCATTTTCGCAATCCTGTATAAAGCGGAACACATGATATGCGTTATCGGCGTGCCTGGTGTCATTAATACTGAGGAAATACGCAGCAAATAAAATTTCTATACATTCCATCACACAGGGGATTGCACTTTTTTCTTTTTCGGAGAGGTGAATGATGCTTTCGTAGCCTGCGAGAACCGATTTAAGGTTTTCAAGCCATTCGGCTTTTGTAAAAGCATCCTCGGTTTCTTCTGCCAACAATCCTGTCAAAAAGTAACAAATATCAAATATCCGGATATTTCTTTGGCACAAGTCGAAATCAATGTATCCCGACAGTTTGCCTTCAGAAAATAAGAAATTTCCAAAATGCACATCTCTGTGAATTAATTGTTTCGGCAGGCAATCATAGACGCTTTCCAGCAAATCTACCGCCTTTGAATATTCTGTTTCCTGTATTATGTTCCACTGGTTATTTGTTAATGTTTCTCGTATCCATCCCTTCATTTCATCTAAAAGACTGTTGTTCCAAAACTCCACTTCTTTTTCGCACTTCGTAAATGCCCTGTGCAACCGTGCGATTGCATGGCCCATTTCCCAGGCGATGGTTTTGTCTTTCAGATCGGAAATGTTACTTCCCGGTAATTTTTTTGACAGAAAGAAAAAGTTGTCCTGATGCGAAACATATTTTTCTCCTGTAGCTGTGAGAACTGTTTCTGCAACCGGAATGGAGCAATCCGACAATATTTCTGATATTTTTATATTTCTTTCCATTTGTTCCCTGTCAGTATACACCTTCAGCGCATAAGAATGATTGATTTCCCATGCGGAGGGGTATATTTGCACGACTTGTCTGTTCTCGATCCCCCATAACGGCAAAATCTGTTCTATTATCTCTTTCATTTTCTGATATTTTCCCCTTTCTCTTACAATAATTCTTCTGATGCTTGCCTCCGACAAATGGTAGATTTTCCCAAGCTGTCCGTTGGTTCTTCCCTCCAGATGACTTAGATAGATATTCTGATTGCGTTTCTCCAACTCAATCTTATAGTCGGTCTGAGGATTTGGCGCACTCACCCCGTAAATGTATTTGATTTATTATAACAGACAATACCTGTTTATTGGTGATTATATCCGTTTCTGTATAGAATTTGATCATTGTGAATTTGTAGTGAGAAAGCAGATGCCCTGCCTTTTTGCAATTGTGTCCCTGCAGAAAATGGATTATAATTACATTATGAAGCAAAAATATGCTCCCGGAGGGATTTAATAATGGAATCGGAAGAGAGATTAAGGTATGCAAAGCGGGCATTGGATGGTGTTGCATTAGGAGATTGTTTTGGGCAGAGTTTTTTCATGGCTGATGAGATAGCCCGTCAGAGGATTAAAAAAAGAGAGATTTCCAATAATCCGTGGTATTTCACGGATGATACCGTGATGGCAATCGGAATATATTGTATTTTGGAAAAATACGGGAAAATAGACCAGGATGCATTGGCCAGGGCTTTTGCGGAGAATTATGCGTTGGATTGGCACCGGGGATATGGAGGAACGGCACATTCTATTTTACGGAGTATCGGAGAGGGACAGGATTGGCGTGATGTTGCTTCAGGGGCGTTTGACGGAATGGGATCCATGGGAAACGGCGCTGCAATGCGTGTTGCGCCTGTGGGTGCATATTTTGCAGATGATTTGGATAAGGTTCTGTACCATGCAAGAGCATCAGCTGAAGTTACCCATGCACATATGGAGGGAATCGTTGGTGCAATGGCTGCCGCCGTCGCATCGGCTCTGCTTCTGAATAAAAAGCAGGGGAGCTATTTGGGAGAGGGAGCAGTTTTTTTGCGGGATGTGGCAGATAAATTGCCGGACAGTGATACCAAATATAAAATACTGTCCGCGGCGTCTGTTCCCAAAGAGAGCAGTATTGATTTTGTGGTTTCTGTGCTCGGAAATGGAATCAGATTGACGGCACAGGATACGGTTCCGCTTTGCCTGTGGTGTGCGGCATATTTTTATACTTCGTTAGAGGAAGCATTGTGGATGGCGGTTTCCGCGTTGGGAGACCGGGACACCATATGTGCCATTGTGGGAGGAATGGTTTCCCTTTATGCGGATGAGCTTCCGCAGCAATGGGTGAGCTATATGGAGCGCCCTGAAACCTCTGTCTTTATGAGTGACAGGAGATGATGGGTGGAGAGGTGAATTGCAACATGGGGTTACAAAGCAATGCGGGCACCTGACGGGTGCCCGCGGTCACGGGAAGGCGACGCATTTGGGGTAAAATGCCCTGGATGCTTTCGCGTTGGTTTAAGTCCGGCTGCCGGGAATGCGCAGAACCTGACCGATATTCAGAATATCGCTGGTCAGATTATTTAAGCTTTTCAATGCACTGACTGTTGTGCCATATCTTTGGGCCAACAGCCAAAGAGTATCCCCGGAGCGGACGGTATACTCAAAGTATGATCCGCCCGGGGAATCCGGCGCCGGAATCCTGAGAACCTGACCGATGCTCAGATTATCGCCGGTCAGACCGTTCAGGCGTTTGATGGCGTCAACCGTGGTTTGATATCTTTGAGCCAACAGCCAAAGAGTATCCCCGGAGCGGACGATATACTCAAAGTATGATCCGTCCGGATAATCCGCCGTGGGAATTCTGAGGATCTGGCCGATGCTCAGATTGTCGCCGGTCAATCCGTTCAGGCGTTTGATGGCGTCAACTGTGGTATTGTATCTACGGGCCAGCAGCCAAAGGGTATCTCCGGGACGAACCACATATTCGATCACATCGTTGTCGGTTCCGGGTGGAATGATATCAGTTGCGCCCAGGTAGGTATCGTACAATGCCTGCCATGTGAGCGGCCCCACAATACCGTCAGGAGGAAGGCCTGCCGCACGCTGGAATGCCATGACGGACTGCTGCGTTTCGCTTCCAAAAATTCCGTCCTGTGCCGGAGCCGGAATTGCAGAATTGAATTCGGCGGCCATGTTCAGAAGATATTGCAGGGTAATGACATCCTGGCCTGACGAGCCCAGGCGCAGAACCGAGCTGGGGGGAATGGTTCCGATTCCAAGGGAATTTCCCTCGCTGTCAAGCTCGGCAAGCCGGGTAACGGAGGTATACAAAAAGGAGAGCTTGTTCCAGGTGGCCTTTCCGACTATGCCGTCGGGCGACAGGTTGAAAATACTCTGAAACCTGGTAACGGCCGCCTCCGTGCTGGCCCCGAATACCCCGGGTGCATCCGTAATTGCAGGAATTGCGGGGTAATTGCGCCGAATCCTTTCCAGATAAGTCTGAATTGTCTGTACGTCGAGTCCGGTGCTTCCTGTCTTAAGCGCAGTACCTGGATAGGAGAGCAGAACACCGGTAATAATGTTCGTCTCCGCAATTTCCACATCCTTTGGATAATAGGAACGCAGTATCTGCAGAGGGCTGAGCCCCTGGTTTGCCAGAGTAACGGTTCCCCATTGGGACAACCCGGCGCAGGTCGAGGTGGTTCCGTTGCAGAACGACGTAAAATACGGTGCGTTCTGCCCGCGTCTGCGGACATATTCATTGAAAATCTCATCCACGATCAGGCTGATGGATTCATAGATATTTCTCCCGTAAATAAAATATTGGTCGTAGGCGGGACTGTTTGTAATGTCAAAGCTGTAACCCCGGCTCCTGTACCATTCCGTATAAATCCGGTTCAATGCAAATGTGATAATGGCATAAATATTTGCCCGGAGAGATGCATCCGGCCAGGTAGCGTAAATTTCACTGCTGGCTACATTTTTTACATAATCGGGAAAAGATACCTGAACATTGGTTGCGGACGCATTAGGGCTGCCCAGGTGTACCGTAATCGGATTTGGAATGACTACCTGGCGCAGGACCCGTGAATCCATATCCGGTTCTTCCTGAAAACGGGGTTCCGTCATGGAGACGGCGGGCATACCGATTTGAATCTCCGTCATGGACGGGATGCGCTGCATTTCCTGCATGGGAACAAACTCGATGGTCTGGATGGCCGTCTCTCCATCCAGGATCGGAATGCCCACAATATGGAAGGAATGAAAGCCGTCTGCAAGTGCCATCACATCATAGCTGATATAAGGCTTTCCGGAAAAATTCGGATCCAGGGACAGGGATCTGTCCAAGGTTTCCAAAGCAATTTTCTCCGTCTGTCCGCTCTCATCTGTTGTCGCAGGATAGATATGTTTATCCCGGCTGTCTATGATCCAGATCTTTACGCCGCTGAGCGGAAGCGCGTCGTGGGCCGTCCGTGCCTGTATGATTAAATATCCAATTGCCATAAATAATTGATTCCTTCTGATTTCCTATACCATATAACTATGAGGAAGGCACGGTTCCGGTTACTTCATTTTTGCGGGAGGAAATACAGTTTTGTTTTTTGACGATGGGAGCATAGACGACTGGCGGCGGGAGTGCTATAATGGGATAGCTTGATTTAGAAGCAAAAAATCAGATCAGTGGAGGTGTAAGATGGTAAACTACAGTGCACAAAATAAGAAGGCATGGGAATATAATGCCTATGAGTTTTGGGTAAAACAGTCGGGAACGCCAGCTGACAGGGCGAAAAAGAACCTGGAAGATCCGGTGGGTATGTTAAAAATACATGCCGACTATTTTGACACTTACAGCGGCATTAAGGTTGCGAACATATGCGGCTCCTGTGGAAAAAAGGCTGTGCCGCTGGCCATACTGGGAGCGGAAGTTACCGTCTTTGATATTTCCGAGGATAATAAGAGGTATGCGCTTGAAGTCGCCGCCGCTTCAAATGTGGATATGCATTATGAGGTGTGCGATATTCTGGAAATTGATATGGAAAAGTACGGCAATTACTTTGACGTAGTGTTTATGGAAGGAGGCGTACTGCATTATTTTCATGACATTGATCAGTTCATGAGCATTATGTATTCCTTATTGAAAAGCGGTGGGAAAATGATATGCAGCGATTTTCATCCGTTTAACAAGATATCGGATCTGCTGAATTTGGAACAGCAGACCATGAGTTATTTTTCTACGGATGTCTTTGAGGGGGAAATGGCACATGCCCGCTTTTATGACGAAGCCGTCCGGGCGCAAATTCCCAAGTGCAGTTATAGAAAGTATACGATCAGTGAGATAATCAACTCCGTTATAAACAACGGGTTTTTGTTCAAAAGATTTGATGAACATCCGGCGTGGACGAACGAGAAGCTGCCGGGAGAGTTTACGATTATAGCCACGAAGCAATAACGTTCGGCTGGAACCTGTTTTTCTGATCTGTCCGGGGTAATTGCTGAGAGCCGGTGGACGGAGCCGGAAGCCGGTCAGGAGGCGGCGGATATGATAAGGAAAATAGACAGGGACGACATACCTGAATGTGTGAGGGTGATTCGGGAAAGCTTCGGCACGGTTGCAGATGATATATTAGAATACGCAAAAGCTTACAGAGCATCCTTCGAGCAGCGCGGCGTGTCGTCGAATGAGGTCCGTATGTTTGAGTATGAGGGCAGGAAGTATGTGATAAAGAGCCCCCTGATGGTGGGAGACAGTCTGTCACCGTTCTGGCGGATGATGGAGCAAGTATTTCACTTTACCTTTGCAAGGCAGAATGCCGGTTTCGGGAGAGTTTACAATGTGTTGAAGGATAATCCCCATATTCCTGTACCGGTCTTTGTCGCGGCTGACGAGGGGGCCATAGTATTTGAGTATATGGAAGGAGCTTCCCGGGAGGGGGATGAATTTCCCGCCGGAAAAGAAAATGCATACCGGCTGGGGCAGTATGTGGGCTATCTTCACCAAAGTGTTCATCAGAATTGCGGGATCCTGGGGACGGAGGATGTGACGGACTTTTTTTCTGCGGCTGCTTCTCATATGGAAGCCTGTATCAACGCCCATTGGAACAGCGAGGAAAGAATGGACAGGCGGGTGAGAGCCTTTTGGGAAGCGCTCAGACAACGTCGATTTGGCAGCGCCGGTTATTCTCTTATCATGGCGGATATGAGTGCGGATCAGTTTCTCTATGACAAAGATCGTATTGCCGCCTGCGTGGATCTGGACGCCTATGTAATCGGCCCGGTGGAGTGGGAGCTGAGTTTTCTGCGAAAGCAGGTGGAGGATTGGGTCAGCTTTCGGGCAGGGTATGAGACATACCAAAATATGCCGCAATTGGAAGAGGTATCAGATTTTTTCTTTTTTTTGATGGCGCTGAACTCCTATGAAAATAAGTGCGAAATAGAAGATTTCTGGTCCGGTTACTTTGCGGGGGCATCACAGTTTGATTCTCTTCCGCCGGAGGAGTGGGAGAACGGGAGTCCATGAAAGAAATCATTGCCTGCGAGATGGTGTTTGAGGGAGAATTAAGCGATAAGGCGGATATATGCTGTGTCCCCTTTCAGGAAAAGAACTGGGAGGAATACAGAAGGGTCTATAATGAGTGTTTTTGTGAAATGAGAAGAGCCCTGGAGGTCGAACCGGTCAATTTCTATTCGGACTATGGGCAGATGAAAGATAAGGCCAGAGACACTTATCTTCACATGAGGCAGGGAGTCTTAGCGGGTGCGGTCTCCTGCTACGGCAATGAGGTGGACGATTTGTTTGTAAATAAAGCCTTTCAGGGACAGGGGCTGGGGAGGAAGCTGTTGCTATGGGGCATGAACCGTGTAAGAGAACAGGGCAGCAGTGATATAATTCTGCATGTGGCCGAATGGAATCAGATTGCGGTGAAGCTGTATCTGGAAACGGGCTTTGTGATCCGGAAAAAGGAAAAAGTCCGTTAAAGAAGGGAGTAAGGATGCATTTTGGATTTTCTTATATTGGACTGATCTGGCTGCTGATGTTGTTTGTGCCGAATTTTTTCTGGACGAAAAACAAGCCCCGGGATTACGACAGGTATGCAGGCGGAGAAAACAGGGTTCTTGTGGCCCTGGAGCGCGGGGGCGAGGTGCTGGTCTGCTGCCTGGTGCTTATTTTTTCCGATTATAATATTCAGGAGTTATCCCTGCGTTCTCTGTGGCTGGGGGCGTCTTTTGTCTGTATGCTTTTGTACGAGGGCTACTGGATTCGATATTTCAGAAGCGAAAAAACCATGGGGGACTTTTATCGGAGCTTTCTGGGAGTGCCGGTGGCGGGAGCGACCCTGCCGGTCTGCGCCTTTCTGTTTTTGGGAATCTACGGACGAAATCCGTTTCTTCTGGCGGCAACGGTTTTGCTGGGCATCGGACATATCGGCATACATCAAAATCATCGCCGGGAGATCAGGGAGGAACTGGGGTAAGCGGCGAGATTTAAAGAGGAATACCCGGGATGGAGCTGGAGACAGCTCCATCTTTTTGAGCGGAAAAATTATCTCATCTTGTAGAAAACTGCGTCGTGGCAAGGGAAGAATGCAAAACATTCTTCGAATTGTCTGGAAGAGGCAATTTTTTTTGCAGCAGATGAAACTTTTTCGGGTTGGGAAATATCTAATAACATAGAAGGGCACAAAGGAGGTGAAATAGGCCTTGCGCTTTTTTTTCGAAAAAAAGGACAAATCAAACAGGGCGGTTGTAGAGCAGATCATCCTGGAGAGATATAACCAATTTTATCGGCTGGCTTACAGCTATGTACACAACGAAGCAGATGCATATGACATCGTACAAAACGGCGCATATAAGGCGTTGCGCGGCAGTCACACATTGAAGACGCCGGAGTATGCGGGGACATGGGTATACCGGATCATGCTCAATGAGTGTTATTCCTGCCTGCAGCAGAGGAAATACGGCTTTTCTTCCTGCGAGGAGCTGCAGGAGGAAACGGGAAACGAGGTGGGAGGCAGAGAGGATACCTACGCTGACGTGGATTTGCAGAGAGCGTTGGACGGGCTGCCCCCGCAGGACAAGGCTATTGTTTTGCTGAAATATTTTGAGGACAAAACGCTGGAGGAAATTGCGGAAATTCTCGACGAGAATGTGAACACGGTGAAAAGCAGGCTGTACCGCAGTCTCAAAAAGCTGCGGGGAGCGCTTTCCGCCTGAACCAAACCCTATAGGAGTCCCCAGTGGTTATGGCTGCAGCGTAACCACAGTACAGAGCAGGATGCGCGCTGCAGCGCGCAGATAGGAGCGAATATGATTCGTGATTTTTCGGATGCATCAAAAGAGAGAGAGCAAATGGAAGAAGAACTCCGGACGCTGAAGAAGGAGTATCTGAGACCCCGGATGTCAGAGGAACAGCTGGAAGGTCTGAAAATGAAAATGCAGGAGGCAGATATGGAAAATAGAAGAGAACGCAGTAAGATGAGAGGAATCAGGTTCACGGTGACAGCAGCCGCACTTTTGGCCGCATTTGTCATATTGCCCAACACATCGGCTTCCGTCGCACATGCGATGGAACGGATTCCCCTGATTGGCCGTATGGTGGAGATCGTGACATTCCGGGATTACGAGTATGAGGGAGAAAGACATTCTGCGGATATTGAGGTTCCGGAGATCAAATTGGATGAGGAGCTGGAAAACAGCGATGCGCAGGAAAAGCTGGAGCAGACGGCAGACGAGATCAACGGGGAGATCCGGGAGATCACGGAGAAGCTGATAAAAGAGTTTGAGACCTATCTTGAAGATGAGCAGGGGTATCAGGACATTGTAGTAACCAGCGAAGTGCTGGCCACCACGCCGGAATACTTTACGTTGAAGCTGTTATGCTATCAGGGAGCAGGCAGCGGAACGCAGTGGAATTATTATTACACCATTGATCTGACCACCGGAGAGCGACTGTAGCTGAAGGATATTTTCCAAGAGGGCGCAGACTACATCACGCCCATCAGCGACAGCATCAAGGAACAGATGCAGGCACAGATGGATGCAGATGAAACGGTATATTATTGGCTGCATGACGAAATTGAGGAATGGAACTTTAAGGCAATTACCGACGAGACTTCCTTTTATCTGAACGAAAAGGGCAATGTGGTGATTGGCTTTGACGAAGGGGAAGTAGCTCCCATGTACATGGGAAGCGTGGAGTTTGAGATTCCGGCAGAGGCGGTAAAGGATATTCGTCAGTAGAGGAAAAGCGGCAGGCAAAGAAATGTCGTAAGCGGAGGAAATTCTGCAGGCAGAGAAATGCCATAAGCAGAGGAAATTTGACAAGCAGAGAAAAGTTGTAAGCAGAGGAAATTCTGCAGGCAGAGAAATGCCGTAAGCAGAGGAAATTCTGCAGGCAGAGAAATGCCGTAAGCAGAGGAAATTCGACAAGCAGAGAAATGCCGTAAGCAGAGGAAGTTCTGCAAACAGAGGAAATCCCGGAAACAGAAGGAACCGGCGCGGGCATCTTGCCCTGCGTCGGTTTTTCGGTTACAATGATAGAAAAATAATCCGGAAAACATGACATACAGATGTCCTGATTGAAATGGTATGATAATACCTGTGGAAGGAACGGGAGATGAAGATAGATCGACTGATTGGAATATTGTCCGTACTGCTGCAGAAGGATAGGGTTACGGCTCCCGAGCTGGCGGAGCGGTTTGAGGTATCCAGGAGAACCGTGAATCGTGACATTGAGGATCTGTGCAGAGCCGGCATTCCCATTGTGACCAGGCAGGGGGTAAACGGCGGGATTTCCATCATGGAAAATTACCGGCTGGACCGCACGGTGCTGACCAGCGGGGAGATGCAGGATATTCTTGCGGGATTGCAGGGGCTTGACAGCGTCAACGGCACCAACCGGTACAGTCAGCTTATGGAAAAGTTGTCCGTGGGGGCTTCCGATCTGCTGAGCGCAAACCAGTCTGTTCTGATAGACCTTTCCTCCTGGCACAAAAGGGATCTGGTGCCCAAGATCGAACTGATCAGAAGCGGCATCGCCTGCTGCAGAAAGTGTGAGTTCCGGTATTATTCCTCCAAGGGTGCGAGTGTGCGAAAGATTGAGCCTTATTATCTGGTTTTTCAATGGTCGAACTGGTATGTGTGGGGCTGGTGTGAGATCAGGGAGGACTACAGGCTGTTTAAGCTTGGCAGAATGGAGGGACTCAGGCTTTCCGGAGACAGCTATGAGAAGAGACATGTGCCGCTGCCGGACTTAAGCGACAGCCGTGTCTTTCCCGGCGGCATCCGGGTGAAGGCTCTGTTTGACCAGGACTGTAAGTGGCGGCTGGTGGAGGAGTACGGGCCGGGCTGCTTTGAGGAGCAGCCGGACGGAAGACTGCTTTTTCAGGAGGAGTACACCAACCGGGAAAATCTGATCACATGGCTTCTTACCTTCCGCGAGAAGGCGGAACTGCTGGAGCCTGCAAGGCTTCGGGATGAGCTTCGCCAGGCGCTGGAAAAGACGTTAAAACGATACGAAGAAAAGGGGTAAGGTATGCGGTACACATGGATGGATGAGTTTCTGATGAGCAAGAGAGCAGTGACGAAGGATTTACAGGAGAGCTGGAACTGGGTTCGCTATCAGGTGGGCGGGAAGATGTTTGCGGCCATTTGTCTGGATCAGGAGGACAAACCCTACTATATCAATCTGAAGCTGGAGCCTGCGGAGGGAGAATTTTTAAGGAGCCAGTATCCCGATATTATTCCGGGGTTTTATTCCAATAAGGAGCACTGGAATTCCGTGAAGCCGGACGGCGCGGTGCCGGATGACCTGTTGAAGGATCTGCTGGATAAATCCTATCATCTGGTGCTGAAAGGGTTCAGCAAAAAACAGCAGCGGGAGATTCTGGGGCTGACAGTCTGCGGAACGGATTGCACAAATTGCCAATATTACGGCGGTCTGTGTAAGGGCTGCAATGAGGCCGGCGGGAAGGTGTTTCACGCGCCGGAAGGGAAGGCATGCGAAATTTTCCGGTGTTGTGTGAACAAGTGCAAATTTGCCACCTGCGCTTCCTGCGGGGAGCTGCCCTGCGACATCTGGCGGGCAACTAGGGATCCCCAGATGACGGACGAGGAAGCGGAAGCTTCGCTGCAGGAGCGCGTGGAGTGCTTAAAAAACATTTAGTCGGGCAGGAGGTTTTTCGCGGAGCATGGCAGAGTTGTTTTCCGAGGTTTATAACTGTTATTATCAGGTGATTCAGTCGCTGATCAGAAAAAAGAGCTGTATTTCCGAAAAAGAACTGAAATATCATATTCAGGAAAGCTGTTTTGAAGAGAGTCTTCTGTACCTGCTTCCCAG
Source organism: uncultured Acetatifactor sp. (assembly GCA_910586835.1). Classification (GTDB taxonomy): domain Bacteria; phylum Bacillota; class Clostridia; order Lachnospirales; family Lachnospiraceae; genus Acetatifactor. Next base: position 29,679 of record CAJUJU010000031.1, on the reverse strand, counting down.
GCTTACGGAAGAGGGCTGGGGATTTTATGAAAAAAAACAGGGCGGCCTTCTGCGCTCCAGGCTGTCGCCGGATTTTGCCGTCCCTCTCACGGATCTGCAGAGAGCTTACCTGAAGTCAATTCTTCTGGATGACAAGATCAGGCTCTTTTTCAGCGATGAGGAATTCGGGGAGATAAATGCAGCTCTTTCCGGTGTGGAGCCATTGTTTATGCCGGAGGATTTTACCTGTTTTGATCGTTTTTCGGATAGGGACGACTACGACGATCCTCTTTACAGAAAGCATTTTCAGGCAATCATGGCGGCTATTGCGGATTGTGAATACCTGGATATCCTCTATGAGTCCCGCTTTCAGCACAGGGTTCGACACTGTTATCTGCCCTACAGGCTGGAGTACTCCATTAAAAATGACCGATTCCGTCTGCTGGCAGTGGAAGCCGGAAGCAGACGCGGTCAGAGGGTGGAGACCCTGAACCTGAGCCGTATCCGGGAAATCCTGCCCACAGGCAGGACGGAGCGGCGTCTGCCGGATATCAACAGGGCGCTGCGGCGTTCCTATTATCACGAGCCGGTGCGCATTCTGATCAGAGACCAGAGAAATGCCCTGGAGCGGGCCATGCTGCAGTTTGCGAATTATGAGAAGAGTACCCGGAAGATAGATAAAGACACTTATGAGTGTTTGATTTATTACAACAAAAGTACGGAGACGGAGCTTTTGATTGAGATTTTATCCTTCGGTCCCATGATAAAGGTGGTGGGGAGCGAAAACTTTCTCCGGCTGCTGAAGGAGCGGCTGCTTCGACAGAGCGCTCTGGACGCCGTGTGAACGGCGGAATCCTCACACTGAGCCGGAACCGCTTCAGTGAGGGGATTCCGCTCCGAAATACATGCGGTACATGGCGGAGAGATCCCGCCGGAAAAGCTGTGTCAGCCGTTTGCAGTCAGACTCCAGGGACAGAATCCGCCCCGTGAAGGTGCGAATCCAGGGCAGCATTTCGTTGGCGTCGAACACATCGGTTTCATAGACAAAGGTGTTCGGGGCAATCCGCGTGATATGGCCGTTCTTTCCCTCCCGCTGCAGGCGGTTCAGGAGATACTGTTCGCCTGCTTCGTCTATCAGCAGGGTCAGCCGGACATGCTCCAGGCGGCTGCCGCTGTCGTTTTGAAAGGAGACGCCCCAGGCCAGCTCCTTATTTTTTTCCAGATTTTCCCGGATCTTATGAAAGTCGGGAAAGATTTCTTTTTGTTCTACCTTCTTTACCGCATCCAGGCGGGCGGTGGAAAAGCGTCTTTTTTTCGGACGGTAGAGGCAGAGAAAGCGTCTGCCGGTTCGGGTGCTGACGAGGATGTTCAGGGGAACACCTTCCACCTCCCGAAAGAACTCGGATCTGGTGTTTTTCACCAGCAGCCGTACTGTTCTTTCTTCGTGCATCGCCTGAAGAAGAGCCAGCAGCACTTCGTCCTCCAGAGTATGTACGAAAAAACTATGCTTGATCCGGAACAGGTCATTTTGCAGGGCGGCACTGTCCAGAATGGTATTGCCCAGAATCCCGAGAGGTGAGGAGAGCTGGTACAGCTTCAGGGCGTTTTGCAGGCCGGGATGGGAGGACAGCAGCTCCTGTGCCGAAGTACCGGGCGCGTAGAGAAGCTCCTTTCCCTTCTTTTTCCGGAGCAGGATCCCTTCTTTACTGTATTGATTGCATTTTCTCCGAAGAGTCTGGGAGTCGAACAGGACTCCGTAATCCTGCTGAATCCCGTCCGTCAGCCTGTCGGCTGTCCGGGGGCCGTGTCTTTGCAGATAATCCAGAATGTAAAAGTGAAGCATGATATCGTTATCCGTGAAGCTTTTTGCCTTCCATACCCGGTACAGAGGATTGGTGTCGAGAAGATTGCTGTCAATGGACAGATAAATGTTCTTTTCCTTTCCGTGATATTCCTGCCGCACAAAGCCGGACAGCCAGCTTTCCAGCCTGCGGCGTTCGTTGTCGTAGGTGCGGCCGCTCCAGCCTGCAAAGTCGTCCCGGGTTTTAAAACCGTATACAAAAAAATCCCGGACATACTCCCGGCTTTTGGAGAAGGACTTAATCAGCTCTTTAAACTCAGACATGGCGTGTCCTCCGGTCAAATGGCATGGTTTCTTCCGGCTTCTGTACCGGATTTGGAGATATTCTATATTTTACCACCTTCGCAGCTTTTTTGAAATGATTCTTTTCCCCGGATGGTGTATCTTTAATTCAGACAAGGGAAACACAAGGAACGGACGCTGCCGCAGTAGCTCAGTTGGTAGAGCGCGGAAAAACAGGTCTTGCCAAAGGCCTTGACAGCAATTGAAAACACCTTGGAGTGCGTTGTCGCGGGTTCGAATCCCGTCTCGGCAGCAGCCCTTCCGGGTTTCCCAGGTCCAAGGCAGCCCTGCCGTGGAAAACGAGTCTCGGCAGAGACTTTCACAGCAATTGCAAACACCAAGTGGTTTTCGCAGGTTCGAATCCTGCCCCGGCAGGGTGCTGCTTTCAGAAAAATCAAAGAGAGTAAAATGGTCGGAGGCCCGCGGTAAGCGGCGGGGAGGAGGGGAAATATGAGTTTCATGGAAAAGTTACAAACCGTTTTGAATAACAGAACCGTGCTGACGGAAAATCAGGCGGCGGGTTATGAGACCACAGGAAAGGCTTTGGTGGATTTGAACTTTGCGGTGGCATCTCTGAGAAATGAGGGTGAGGAGGAGATTGTGAGAAGGTTTACCCGGGCCTGGTATGAGAACAGGGTGCTAGCTGTGAAGTGGTTGTTTTTCCTGCGGGACGCAAGAGGCGGGCTGGGCGAGCGTCGTTCCTTCCGCATCCTCATCCGGCACCTGGCGGTGACTGAACCTGAGCTGACCGGGAGGCTGGTGGGACTGATGGCGGAGTACGGCCGGTTTGACGACCTGCTGTGCCTGCTTGACACACCTGTGGAGGAGACGGTTCTGAAGATGCTGAAGGTACAGCTTGAGGAGGACGTGAGAGGCCTCGAGAAGGGGATGGGGATTTCTCTCTGTGCAAAGTGGATGCCGGGCAACAACACCTCATCCGAAGAGTCCAGAAGAGTGGCTGCAAAGCTGCAGCACTTTATGGGGCTTACCGCCAGAGAGTACCGAAAAATGATGTCATACCTGAGAGCCGGACTGAAGGTTACGGAGGTATCCATGAGCGGCAACCGCTGGGAGGAGATCGACTACTCCGCGGTGGCCTCCAAGGCAAACATTCTTTACAAAGATGCTTTTCTGCGCCATGACGAAGTTCGCAGAAGAGAATTTCTGGAGGCGGTGCAGAAAAACAAGGTGTTCCTAAACGCGGGCGTTTTGATGCCCCACGACATTGTGGGCAAGTATGCGGAATGCGCCGGCTGGCGTATAAGGGTTAAGGAACAGGACGAGGCGCTGGAGGCACTGTGGAAGAATCTGCCCGATACGGTGAGAAGGGCGAAGGATGTTCTCTGTGTGGTGGACGGTTCCGGCAGCATGACCGTTCCGGTGGGCGGCGGCAGCCTTACGGCGCTGCATGTATCCAACGCCCTGGGCATCTATTTTGCCGAGCGGATGAGCGGTCCGTACCGGAACCGGTTTATCACCTTTTCCCAGAGCCCCAAATATGTGGATCTGTCCGGCTGCAGGACGCTGCGGGAAAAGCTGGAGCTGGCATTTGCGAACCAGGACTGCACCAATACCAATATTGAGGCGACCTTTGAGCTGATTCTGCAGACGGCGGTGAGAAACCGGCTGAGGCAGAAGGAGCTTCCGGGAACGGTTCTGGTGATCTCTGACATGGAGTTCGACAGGGCAGTCTGGGGGCAGCAGACGGATACGCTGTTTGAAACGATAAGAAAGCGGTTTGCCGGATTCGGATATCTGCTGCCCAAGCTGGTATTCTGGAATGTAAACAGCAGAACCAATGTGATCCCTGTCCGGGAGAACAAGCTGGGAGTGGGGCTGGTCAGCGGATTTTCCGTGAATGTCTGCAACATGGTGCTTTCCAATGAGCTGGATCCCTATGTGTGCCTGAAGAAGACGCTGAACGGGGAGCGGTACAGGAAGGTGGGGGAGTGCCTGGCGTGCTGAGGGGATGAAAAGGCGAAGAGCCGGCAGGCTTAAAATGTGTTACTGTTCTTTCCTACAGGTATTTTTCCGTAAAGGGATGGCAATATGGCATGTGGTATGTTATACTATATGCCATAAATATTTGTCATGATTTACAGAAGGGACCTGGCATGAGAAAAGAAGCGTCATTGGAGCAATGGAAGGTATTGTATGAGGCGGCGACCCGGATCGAAGGGTTAAAGCCCTGGGAGAAATTCTGGGATCTGGATCTGATTGGCGTCAGAAACGGCTCGGAGGACGAAACCACATTTTTCTGCATTCACGGCAGGGACGGAGCGCGCTGCGGGATCTCGGTCTACGAGGGGTTCACAGGGCTGAACAGCTTTCTGATGCTTGCGCTGCGGCAGCGTTTGAATGTTACGACAGAGTACGCCATGTTTTATCAGCGGAATATGTCCTGTTACTGGGGAATGCGGGAAGACCTGACAGAGAGGCAGAGAAAGGTCATAAAGGATCTGGGTTATAAGTACCGGGGAAAGAACCAGTGGCTTTATTTTCAGTCCCGGAAACCGGGCTACAGCGCATACATATTGGATGAAGAGGAGGCGCTGCGGATGGCGGATCATCTGCAGGATCTGGAGCTTGCATTGCGCTGTTATGAGGAATCCGGCGCGGAGGTAAGCTTCGAGAAGGGAAGTATGTTCCTGCTCACATTTGAGGAGGATAAGAAGAGGTGGCACTACGGGGAAGCCCCGCTGCCGTTTACGATCTATCAGTACAGGAATCTGCTGATTCAGGATGAGGAACTGATGGCAAAGCTGGAAAAGGCGTCGAACTGCGGAGCGGTTCTGGAGGCCGATATTTCGATCCCGGGCGGATCGGTGACGGACAGGGAATATGACAGGCCCATGAACCCTGCCCTTGCGCTTTTGGGGGATGTGTCCTCGGAGGCGGTTTTGAAGTTTGAGATGTTGAAGCCGGAGGACAATCCCACCGTAAGGCTTGCGGAAATGGTGGTGGAGTTTATCCTGCAGAACGGTGCGCCAAAGGAGATCAGAGTGTCAAATGTCATCATAGAAGCCGGGCTGGAGCAGATTTGTAATATCTGTGGCATCAGGCTGTGCAGGACAACGCAGCTGCCGGTGCTGGAGGCGTTTGCGCAGAGTATGAAGCGGTTTGACCTGTAAGAGTGCGGGACAGGCAGTTTTTGATACAGGAATTTTGAAGGGAGGCATGGAAAAGCCTCCTTTCGTTATTTTCGGGCGTGAAATCGGAAAGGCCATAAATATGAGACGGCAGAAACGTATATAAGACAGAGGTACTGCCGGAAGGGAGGGTTTGTGGAGGACAGACAGTTTCATTTGTGTATGAAGAAAATGAAGGCCGGAGACAAAGCGGCTCTGCGGGAAATTTATGAGGCATATGCCGGCTATATTTTCTCCGTGGTGCTTCGGGTCACAGGCAGCCGGGAGGATGCGGAGGACGTGACCAGCGACTTTTTTATCAAGCTGTGGAAGCTGGCGGACACTTACGAGGCCGGAAAGGGGCACAGGGCATGGCTTGCCGTGGTGGCCCGGAACATGGCGGTGGATCTGCTGCGCAGAAACAGGCGGGAGATCCCCACGGATGACTTTGCGGACATGGAGCTGGAAGACGCGGCAAAGGGGGACGTGGAGGATCAGGTAGTCTCGGATTTGAGTCTCAGGGAGGCCCTTGCTCTTCTGGGGCCGAAGGAACGGGAGATTGTCAATCTGAAAATTATGGGTGAGCTTACCTTTCAGGAGATTGCCGGGATCCTGAAGCAGCCGTTGGGAACCGTTACCTGGCGTTACCGGAGTGCCATGGGAAAACTGAGGAGGTATGGTTATGAATAAAAATCTGGAGCAGGAATACCGGGAGCTTATGGCGGAGGATATGTCCGATCTGTGGGACAGGATAGAGGCGGGGCTGGAGCCTAAGGAGCCTGTGGAAGAGAGAAGAGAGCAGTCCGGAAGCCGGGGCGGACAGAGCCGGCGGAGAAGGTACGGAGCATGGGGGATTGCAGCCGCTGCCTGCCTTTGCCTGGCTGTGGTGGGACTGGGGACCGCATATCAAAACAGACTCGGCGGGATGTCCGGGTTTACAGACGGAGGGGAAAATGCCGCCTGGGAGAATAACAGCCCTCAGATGGGGGAAACGGAGTGGGCAGGTGAAGCGATGAATGGGGGAATTTACGATTTGAGCCAAGGAGAAGAATATACTGCCATGGATACGGAAAGGCCCCAGGAGCCTGCTGCGGCTCTTCTGGAGGTGAGAGTCAGAGTGCTGGAAAAGCCGGAGGATGCAGACGGGGAGGTGTACACGGTGCAGGTGGAGGAAGCGGCCGGGGAGGCGCTTTCGGAGGGCGATATCATCAGAATCTGCGGCAGCGGTATCCCGGAGGAGGGACTGGCAGAACAGAAGTCCTATTGGATGGAATTGTCTGTCCCCCCGGATGGCGCCGAGGGAGCCGACTATTTTGTTGTGACAGTACGGCTTTTGGAAAATGAATAATTTCCTGCAAAAATTTTTTCAAATTTTGCCATAAAAACGGGAACCCTCCTCCGTATCTCTTATGTAAGGCAATTAAAAAAGCATAAAATTGCATTGGCTGAGAGGAAAGGGAGGGCAACAGGATGAAGAAAAAGGGATTGGCAGTGTTTATGGCAATGGTATTGTCGGGGATATCGCTCTGCGGCTGCGGAGGCGACGGCGGCAATTCTACGTCGAACATCCATGTGGGGGGGAGCGACAACGGCATGGCCGGCGGGCAGGTGGAAGGTATGACGTCGGAGACATTCAACGGCGACGGGGGCCTGAGCTACGACGTCAGAGGGGACATGGACTTGTATGGGGAGATACCCGCCGAGGTGCCTGGGGTGGAATGGAACACGGAGGAGTACAACAGCATTCGGGAGATGGGATTTCAGTCTGTGGCAAACGCGCCGCTTTCTACTTTTTCCGCGGATGTGGATACCGCATCCTACAGCAACCTGCGGCGTATGATTGAGCAGGGCTGTTCCATGGATCAGATTCCCGCAGGTGCGGTTCGGATCGAGGAACTGCTCAACTATTTTTCCTATGATTATAATTTGCCGAAGGGAAAGGAGCCTTTTGGTGTGACCGCCGTCATGGGGGATTGTCCCTGGAACAGTGATGCCAGACTTTTACAGATCGGTTTGAAGACGGAGGAAATCGACTTTGGCGAAGCGCCGGACTCTAACCTGGTGTTCCTGCTGGATGTGTCAGGTTCCATGTACAGCGAGGAAAAGCTGCCGCTGCTGCAGAGATCCTTCGGACTGCTTGCGGAGGAACTCACGGAGAAGGATAAGGTTTCCATCATCACCTATGCGGGCAGCGATACCATTGTCCTGGAGGGAGTGAGCGGGGACGAAAAGGAAAAGATCAGGGAAGCGCTGGATTCGCTGGAGGCCTCCGGTTCCACCAACGGAGCGGGAGCCATTGAATCGGCATACCGCCTTGCGGAGCAGTATTTTATTGAGGGAGGAAACAACCGGATCATTCTGGCCACAGACGGAGATTTGAATGTGGGAGCCAGCAGCGAGAGCGAGCTGGAAAAGCTTGTCACCCAAAAGAGAAAGTCGGGAGTGTATCTTTCCGTGCTGGGCTTCGGCATGGGGAACATTAAGGACAATAAAATGGAAACTCTGGCGGATAAGGGGAACGGCAACTACGCCTATATTGATTCTTTGAAAGAAGCAAAGAAGGTGCTGGTGGAGCAGATGGGGGCCACGCTGGTGACTGTGGCAAAGGACGTAAAGCTTCAGGTGGAATTCAATCCGGCGTATGTAAAGGGCTATCGGCTGCTGGGCTATGAGAACAGAATGCTGGCTGCCGAGGACTTTGACGACGATACAAAGGATGCCGGAGAGATCGGTGCGGGCCATATGGTGACGGCACTGTACGAGATCATTCCCGTGGACTCTGCCCAGGAGATTCCGGAGACTGACCTGAAGTACCAGGAAAAGCAAAGTGCCGGAGTGGAGAACGGAGAGTGGCTGAATCTGAAGGTGCGTTATAAAGACCCGGATTCGGACAGCAGTGAGCTTTGTACCTATGCGGTTACGGAAGAGGCCTACAGCGAACAGCCTTCGGAGGATTTTTACTTCGCCGCTGCAGTGGCAGAATTTGGACTGCTGGTTCGGGACAGCGAGTACAAAAAGGACGCCTCCTTTGAGAATATCAGAAATCTGTTAAAGAAGGTGGATACCGGGGCGGACGAATACCGGGATGAGTTTGAGTACCTTGTGAGACAGCTGGAGAGAAACAGCTGACAGCATCTGTCAGGAGTAGGTGCCGATAATGTTTTCGGCCATCTGACGTTTGGAAATACACTGATCCATGGCCTGTTTTTCCAGATAGTGATGTGCGTCCGGCTCGGTCATGTTCAGCTGGCTGATGAGCAGCCACTTTGCGCGGTTGACAAGCCGGATCTCCTCCATTTTTTCTTCGATGGATAACGTCTTTTGATCCGCTCTGCGAAGACGTTCCCTGGCGCTGGCCATCCAGCGGAGCGCCTGTGCCAGGGAAGAAAGAGAGGTGGGCTTTGCCAGGGTAAAGACGCCGTGAGCCCATACCCTGTCAAAGGTTTCCGGATGAACTTCGGATTTTACAAGGAGCAGCACAACGGTTCCTCCGGCGGAGCAGGCGTCGATGGCAAACCGCACGCCCGGGTCTTCCCGCAGGGGGGAATTGACAATGACGAAATCAAAGGAGCGGTCGGTGAGCATTCTCTGCGCAGCGCTGATGCCGGAGGCAAAATGAACCGACGAAAAAGAAACCTCGGAGAGCAGAGGCAACAGGGCGGAATTGAATTTTTCGGATGTGGAAACTACGAGAACACTGTATACACGTTCTTCAAGTCCCATTGTCCTCTCCTCCTTAAAAGTTTGCACTATCCTTGACGGAGCCGCAGTACAGATCCAGGATGGGCTCAGGAACATGTACTCGCACAAAGGAACTGGCAAGGGCGGCGCGGCAGGCTGCGTTTAAATCAGCGGGCAGCTGTGGGTAACGGGCACAAACTGCTTCCGTCGCTTTATAGAAATTAATGTCCGCAGCGGGAGGCAGCAGCTTCCCGTTTACGATTCCCTGGAGACCGGCATAGATGATCAGGGCGAACCCCAGGTAGGGATTGGCGGCGGGATCCGGCGAACGCAGCTCCGCACGGCGGTATTCCCCCTGGGCGGCGGGAACCCGCACAAGCTGGGAGCGGTTTTCACGGGACCAGGAGATGTATTTTGGAGCTCTGTCGCTGCCGAACCGCTGATAGGAGTTTTCTGTAGGGTTCAGAAAAAGGGTAATGTCGCCTATTTTATTCAGAATGCCGGCGATCATGGGAAGGAGCTGGTCGGAACCGTCTGCGGCTTTGACGGAGACATTGATGTGAAAGCCGTTGCCGGGCTTCCGGGCCAGAGGTTTTGCGCTGAAGTCCGCGGCAAGTCCGTTTCTTTGGGCTACCGTCCTGGCTACCGTGCGGAAGGTCATGGCATTGTCGGCGGCGGTTACGGCGTCCGAATAGCGGAAGTCGATTTCGTTCTGCCCGGGCCCCTCCTCGTGGTGGGAGCTTTCCGGACGAATTCCCATCTGCTCCAGGGTGAGGCAGATTTCCCGCCGGATGTTTTCTCCTCTGTCTTCGGGGGCAATATCCATATATCCGGCATTGTCGTAGGGCTGATGCGAAGGATTGCCGTCTTCGTCCAGTCGGAACAGGTAGAATTCCTGCTCTGCTCCAAAGAAAAATTCATAGCCTGCCTGAGCGGCCTCTTGAACGGCTTTTTTCAGAAGGCTTCTGGTATCGCAGGCAAAAAGACTGCCGTCCGGGTAGGTGACGGAGGAGAACATGCGCACCACCTTGCCGTGTTCCGGCCGCCAGGGCAGCATCATCAAGGTCTCCGGCTCCGGGCGCAGCAGCAGATCCGAGCGTGTCTCATCACCGAAGCCTGCCACGGAGGAGGCGTCGAAGGCAATCCCGTATTCAAAGGCCCGGGGAAGCTCCCGGGGCATGATGGATATGTTTTTCTGTCTGCCGAACACATCGCAAAAGGCCAGACGGATAAATTTCACATCTTCCTCTTCCACATACTGCATAACTTCCTGCATTGAGTAATTCATAATTGTCTGACCTCCCTGTGTTCGCTAGTTTACCACATACATCTGTTGATAAGGGTTTTTGTTGTCCGGGGTGACGACGGTGAAGGGAGCGTCAAGCAGCTCCTCCGGATCGACGCCGAACAGATTGCCGTATTCCATGACTTGGTTTCTGATTTCGTCCAGATCCTGCTTCAGGGCCTTTCTTGCGGTCACCTGATCGGGAAACAGAATCCGGCTGCAGTCTCCCCGCAGGAACAGTTTTCCGCCGTGCATTCCGGTGCAGGGGAAGTTTCCCGCAACGGGCCGTGATCCGGCTCCGCGTCCCAGGACGATAATGAGTCCTCCCGCCTGGTATTCCCCCAGAAAGCTCCCGGCCGTGCCGCCGATGACCAGCACCGGAATCTTTTCCTCATATGCTTTCATATGGATTCCGGCCCGGTATCCGGCGTTGTCACGCACATAGATTGCTCCGCCCCGCATGGCGTATCCTGCCGCGTCTCCGACGCTTCCGTGAATAACGATCCGTCCCTCGTTCATGGTGTCGCCCACTGCGTCCTGGGCGTTGGCGTGGACGGTGAGTGATGCTCCGTTCAGATAGGATCCCAGCGCATTGCCGGGAACTCCCTCGATGGTGACGGACTGCTTTGACATGCCGGAGGCGATAAAGCGTTGCCCGCAGCAGTTCAAAATACGACTCTGGCCGCGGCTCTCCCGCAGCCGGCGGTTCAGCTCCCGGAAGTCAAGTTCCGCAGCGTCTATTGTATCATGTGCACATTCCGCACATGATTGGATGGCCATTTGGCCGTTTTCTGCCTTGAATAAGCACATTATATCATACCTTTCTGGTTTTCGTAATAGATAGAAAGGAAAAGCCCGGTGTCTTCCTTCACGCTTCACCGGCATGGGCGATTCCCAGAATTTCCAGTTCCTTTTCCGTCAGCCCGATTCCCCGCAGCATCAGCCGATTGCCCCGCAGGGCCTCTATGGAGTTAATGCCCATTCCGCCCATCAGTTCTCTGATCTCATGCTGCCATGCGTTCATAAGATTGCAGAGTCGTCGGCTTCCCTGGTCGGGATCCAACCGTTTCACCAGCGCGGGTTCCTGAGTGGCGATGCCCCAATTGCATTTGCCGCTCTGGCAGGTGCGGCACAGATGACAGCCCAGCGCCAACAGGGCGGCGGTGGCTATATAGCAGGCGTCTGCGCCCAGGGCTATGGCCTTTACCACGTCAGCAGCGCTGCGGATGCTGCCCCCGGCGATGAGAGAAACATTGCTGCGGATTCCCTCCTCCCGCAGTCTCTGATCCACGGCGGCCAACGCGAGCTCAAGGGGAATGCCCACATTGTCCCGGATGCGGGTGGGTGCTGCGCCGGTGCCGCCACGGAAGCCGTCGATGGCAATGATATCCGCCCCGCTTCTGGCGATGCCGCTGGCGATGGCGGCGATGTTGTGCACTGCCGCCACCTTCACGATCACGGGCTTTTGATACTCCGTGGCCTCTTTCAGGGAGTAGATCAGCTGGCGCAGATCCTCAATGGAATAGATATCATGGTGGGGCGCGGGGGAGATGGCGTCCGAGCCCTCGGGAATCATTCGGGTGCGGGATATGTCGCCCACGATCTTTGCGCCGGGAAGATGTCCGCCGATGCCGGGCTTTGCGCCCTGACCCATCTTGATTTCAACGGCGGCTCCGGCGTTGAGATATTTCTCGTGAACGCCGAATCTGCCGGAGGCTACCTGAACCACGGTATTTTTTCCATATTGGTAAAAATCCTCGTGGAGACCGCCCTCTCCGGTATTGTACAGGATTCCCAGCTCGGAGGCCGCACGGGCAAGGGACGCATGGACATTGTAGCTGACAGAGCCATAGCTCATGGCGGAAAACATTACCGGCATGGAGAGCTCAAGCTGGGGCGGAAGCTCGCAGATCAGGCGACCCTGCGCATCCCGTCGTACCTGTTGGGGCTTTTGCCCCAGGAATACCCGGGTCTCCATGGGTTCCCGCAGCGGATCGATGGGAGGATTCGTCACCTGGGAGGCGTTGATCAGGATTCTGTCCCAATACACTGGCAGAGGCTTGGGGTTTCCCATGGAGGACAGGAGCACGCCGCCGCTGCCTGCCTGTTTGTAGATTTCCCGTATGGCGTCGCTTGGCCAGTTGGCATTTTCCCGAAGAGCACAGTCGCTTTTGACAATCTTCAAGGCTCTTGCGGGACAGAGAGCCACACAGCGCTGACAGTTCACACAGCGGCTCTCGTCGCTGACCATGACGCCGCGCTCCGCGTCATAGCGGTGTACGCCGTTTGCACACTGCAGCTGGCAGACTCGGCAGGAAGTGCAGCGTCGGTCATTTCGCACTACCTCGAATTCGGGATACAGATATTCTATACTCATCAGAATGCACCGTCCTTTACCTGAATGATGACCGGCTCGCCGCCGGAGGGAGCCCAGATATTTTCCGCATCCGGCTCCATGGTGCGGATGGCTGCTTCCTCGCTGGCGATATAGACCCGGTCTTCTTTCTCGCCTACTACCATGGAGCGCAGTTTCAGGCGGTCATTCAGCGCCATCAGACCGCCGTCAAAGCCAAAGACGATGGAGAAAGGGCCTGTGATCAGCAGGCAGGGGAAGAGCTTGCGCAGGAACAGAAGCTTTTGCCGTTCCTCCGGATCTGACTTCCTTTCGATGGTGCTCCAGAATGGCGCGGCAATGACATCCGCGGCCTCGTCCAGGGTAAGTCCCTGTACGCGAAGAAGATAATCCAGAATATAGGTGATCACCTCCGTGTCCGTCTGAAGGCAGCATTTGTAGCCGAACATCTCAATAAACCGCCGGTTGGCGTCGTAGGAAGAAATTTCGCCGTTATGTACCACGGAATAATCCAGCAGCGTGAAGGGATGGGCTCCGCCCCACCAGCCCGGGGTATTGGTGGGATAGCGCCCGTGGGCGGTCCAGGAATAGCCCTGATATTCCTCCAGCCGGTAAAATCTGCCCACATCTTCGGGGAACCCCACCGCCTTGAAGGCCCCCATATTTTTTCCGCTGGAAAACACATATGCGCCGGGCATTTCCGTATTGATCCGCATGACCGTCCGCGCAACAAATTCCTTTTCGTCCAACTGCAGGGATGCCGGTACGGATTTCAGGGGGGCCACAAAGTATCTCCAGATGACAGGTTCATCCGTGATGGCGGGAAGCCTGCGGGTGGGAATGATTTCGGACTGAACGATCTCGAACCGTTCCTTCAGGAATACCTCGCAGCTTTTGCGGGTGTCGCGCCGGTCAAAAAACAGATGCAGGGCATAAAAATCTTTATATTCCGGATAAATACCATAGCCTGCAAAGCCGCCTCCCAGGCCGTTGGAACGGTCGTGCATGGGACGCATGGCGTCTGTGATCAACTGGCCGGACATCCGTTTTCCTGTTCTGGAGATGACTGCGGCGATGGCGCATCCGGAAGGGATCCGCACCTGACCTTCTTTTTTCATCCTAACTCCCCTCTGCCCGCTTCAGCGGGCGTAAAAATCAGGAATGTGAAATGCTTTTTTTCACATTACTCCCCTCTGCCCGCTTCAGCGGGCGCCATTACTCCTATAATCCGTAAGAACAAAAAACAAGGGCGCACGCCTTCCGGCAGACACCTGTGGTATCTGCCGGAAAACGGACGCCCTTGCCCATTTAAGAGCACTATATACCGGTTTGGTCAGGGTGTCAAGGAAAAATTGATTTTGGGAATTCCTATTTTGGTGCTTTACTTTCTTTAAATAGTGAAATCAGTTCGGCCACGGTATCAATTTCGCGTTCCGTGAGTCCGGACACATCAAGAGTGCGGTGCTCTGCGTTTCCCATAAGGTAATCGCAGGATACGCCATATAATCTTGCCAGTTTTAACAGATTTTTATAAGAAGGATTTTTTTCGTTCAGTTCATATGCGGAAAGAGAACTTACAGAAATCCCGAGTCTTTCAGAAACTTGTCTGAGCGATAGTTTTTTACATGTGCGCAAATTCCGAAGTTTTTCGCCAATTGATTATAAAAATCAGATGTGATATGATATGCTGAAAGATAGGAAGGCAGACTGTGTTTTACTAAAAATGTAAAGGGGAAGCGGTTATGAATGAATATAGCAGGCGGATTAAGGATTACATGGACTATACCGGGCAGACCGTGGAGAGCCTGGCAGAGCAGACCGGCATACCGGCCAGCAGGATAGAAGAGATAGTCTTGAAGGATAAACTCCCTGAGATCAGCGAGCTTTTGGCCATTGCAGAGCTCAAGGAAATATCAATGGACTATTTTCTGGGCAGAATCAAGATTCCCTTATATGTACCCCGGACAAAGGCGCAGGCCAAAGTGAATCATATCATCATGGAATTGTCGGAGGAAGAGCTTCATGAAATGATAAAAGTGGCAAGAGAGATAGGAATGATGGAGCGGGACGAATAAAAACAGAAAGGGCAAGGTAGCTGCTGTAGATATGAAAACAATTTCCGGGAAAGGGAAGCAGAGAGTATTGGAGATTACTGATAGATTAGAGGAAGGCTTTAAAGAACTTTTTGAGAGAGAAAAGTATAAAAATTATCTCAATACTCATCGTTGGACTTTCAGCTGACGAAGTGAGAAAATTGAAAACAGACCAGAATGTAAATGGCACTAATAAGCCAGGAATCTAAAAAACAGGTTCCTGGCTCTATTTTTTTGCTCCACTGGTATAGCCATTTCTGATTTTTTTCTCAAGCAGGCGATATACAAGCAGGCTGATGATTTTGTCTATATCAAGATCACAGACTTTGTGCCCACCTTTTTTATTGCAGGAAGTTACAAAAATTGATATAATGTGCGCAAAGGACATGCCTGGTGAATCAGAGGTACAAGGAGGAGAGAGTATGAAGAGGATACTGGCACTTTTGCTGGCGGCTGTTCTGACTGTAAGCAGCGGCCTGACGGCGTATGCCGCCGAAAACAGCAGCTCGGCGGCGCAGGAAGAGGAGAAAAAGCCGGGGAAAGGGAAGAGCAGCGGCAGGGAAAACAGCCTGGAGCAGCGGCTGGCCGCCGGACAGACAGGGCAGGTGGATGTGTCCATCGGCGCAGCCATGATTCTGGAGAGTCCCGTGGAATTTCGCGTGGAGCTGAAGGATGCTCAGAATAAGTCTTCCGTGGGAACGATTACTCTTGGGGGAAACGGCTTTGACAACAGCCGGGTGAGTTTTGAGGGGCTGGCGGCAGGACAGTACACGCTGACGGTTTCTGCGGAGGGCTTTGCAGCCTGGACTCAGAATCTTACCGTGGAAGACAGAGCCTGTGCGGTGAACCTGACCACAGGTTTTCTGGGAAAAATGAATTATGCGGAGGGCGGTCTGCATCCAGGGGTTCTGCTGATCGGTGATGTGAACGGCGACGGCAAAACGGATGAGGAAGACAGAACTGCCCTGGTGAACATTATTGCGGGCGGGATGGACGGAAACGAGGGTCTTGTGGGAGACTTAAACGGCGACGGCGTGGTGGATCTCGTGGATTTGGAATATTTTTCCAAAGGGTACGGGGTGACTTCGGACACTGCCGCCTGGGTGGAGGAATTTGTGCCTGTGGGGCTTATTGCACCCTCTGCGGGAACGAATACAAAAGTGGAAGGAAGCCTCGAGGATCTTCTGAAAGGCCGGGACAGCGTCACGGTAGCTCCGGAAAGCGGAGGAGGCATTTCAAAGGATAACCCGGTGTCGTTGAACTTTGAGTTCAGCGGTTCGGGGAATGCGCTTATGACCGACGGCATCATCATCGGGACACCCAGGGAAAACCCGGTGAAAGACGCGGTTGTGGATATCGCCTATACGGATGAAAACGGAGTGGAGCAGACGGTTTCCGTTCCGGTGGAATCCGGCGTCATGCATCTTCTTGCGGCTTCCGACGTGAGGGCGGATCGGGATGCAAGCGGAAATATCATGATCTACCTGGGAACCCAGGTGGCAGTGAAAAAGGTGACATTCACTATTCTGGGAATGCACAACAATAATAATCTTGCAGAAATCTCCAAAGTGGAGTTTGTCAACGGCATGGAGCAGAGGATTCCGGAGCCGGAGATGGATATTCCGGAAAATCTCACTGCCACCGCCGGAAGCAGGCGGATCAGCCTGTCCTGGGATCCCTGTGTCAATATTACCGGCTACGAGGTGCAGATTTCGCAGGGGGATGTGAAGGAGACAGTGCCTGCGGCATACAACGGAATAGAGATCACTTCCTTCCAGGGGAAGGAACTGGTCAATTATCAGCAGTATCAGGTCAGGGTGCAGTCCGTCAACGGCGCCTGGCGCAGCGGCTATGGTCCGGAGATATCCGTGGAGCCAAAGCCTGCGGGCAAGCCGGATACCCCGGACGGGGTCTCGGCTTCCGGAAGATACCGCAGCATTGCCGTGTCCTGGAAAAAGTCCAAGGATGCGCTGACCTATAATCTTTTTTATAAGGAGAGCAGTGCCGGTGAGTATCAGAAGGTGAGCGAAATCAGCGACACCGGTTATGTGCTGGACGGGCTGAAGGATCTGACGGAGTATACGGTGTATGTGACGGCGGTAAACGAGCTGGGAGAGAGCGGGCCTTCGCTTGCAGCGGCGGCAGTCACCACGGATGCCAACCCGGCAGTGATGCCAAAATATAACCTGATCAATGTGGGAGAAGCAGGCCAGGCGGGCGCACATATCATTGACGCGAAGATGTGGGGAACCATGCAGGACAGCCCGCTGGATACCCAGGCGGGAACAGCCTGGGGAACGGTGGATCACGATGCGGTTTCCTGCTATGTGAAAGGCAGCTGGGACGACGGCGGATATAATCCGGTGCATGCACCCCTGAACAGCACTAACGGCTTGTATTATGAGTTTGACAAGGCATACAAAATAGATACCATTGCCTTCCATGACGTTACGTCCCGGGACACCGGACTTTTCTATGCAAAGGCACGTTATTGGGATGAGAGCGGAAATGCCGTTGACCTTTCCGGTCTCTCCATGGGACAAAGGAAGGATGCAGACGGCAGGATTTACTATGTGCTGAAGCTTGCGGAGCCCGTGGAGGCAAAGAAGTTCCAATTTGGCCTTGCGCGCTATCAAAAGGGAGGAAATATTACCGTCTCAGAGGTATATTTTTACTATTATGACACCCTGATGGACGAGATCATGTCGCTTTATGAGGACGATCTGCACACGGTGCTGAGGCCGGATGTGACACAGGCGGTCATAGATGCCCTGCGGGAAAGGATCAACACCATAGACCCCGTCAGCGGGGAGTATCATCCGGATCGTGCGCTGCTGGAGAAAGAGCTGCAGACTGCGGAGGCCATTCTGAACGATACGGGCTTGAGTGGGACGGTGAGGATTCACAACGGAATCACCACCAATGATGTGGGAAGAGGCTTCGGCGGCCTGAATGCATGGCAGCCCATTGGGGTGACGGCAGCCGCCGGGGAAGAGATTATGGTCTATGTGGGCCACAGCACCAAAAAGACAGGGCAGGACACGGAGCTTCAGCTCATCGCCACCCAGTATCACGCCGAGTCCGGGGGTGTAGCCACCACGGCGGCCTCGCTGAAGGTGGGGGCAAACAAAGTGACGGTGCCCAAGATCGGCAGTACCACAGGAGTAGAGGGCGGAGGCGCACTTTACATTCAGTACTCGGGGAACGGACTGAACGGGGAGTATGCGGTTCGCGTCAGCGGAGGCGCACAGGTTCCTGTATTGGATCTCTATCAGGTGAAGGACGCAGCAGAACGGCTGAAGAGAGCGGAAGCCTATGTGGCTGCGCTGGAGGAGTATGTGGGCCGGATGGAACAGACCCATGGAGAGGTTCATGGATCCGCCGGGCCCGCACAGGTAAACTATGCTTATGACGAGCAGAACTGTATTCTTGGGGCATCCGATATTCTGCTGGATACCATGATGCTTTCCCTGCCTGCAAAGCAGATGCTGGCGGGCGCGGGCAGCGGCACCACCCAGCAGAAGGCGCAGACGCTGGTCAATTCCATGCAGGCCATGGAAGATATGATGTACCTGTTTTACCAGCACAAGGGCCTGAACGACAACGCTTCGGAAGCGCTGAACCGGATACCCAGAGGACATCTGAATATCCGTTATCAGAGAATGTTTGCCGGCGCATTCATGTATGCGGCCGGAAATCACATCGGCATCGAGTGGGGATCCGCGCCGGGAATGACGGGGGCTTCTTCCGTAGTGGCGGACGCCGACGGAAGATGGCAGAGCGGCAGATACTTCGGATGGGGCATTGCCCATGAGATCGGGCACTGTATCAACCAGGGAACTTATGCCGTTGCGGAGATTACCAACAATTACTTCGCGGTTCTGGCCCAGGCACAGGATAACAACGACAGTGTTCGATTCAAGTATGAAGAGGTGTATAAGAAGGTAACGTCCGGAGCCAAGGGACGGGCTTCCAATGTGTTCACACAGCTGGGCATGTACTGGCAGCTGCATCTCGCATACGACAGAGGATATAACTACAAGACCTACGAAAACTATGAGGAACAGCTTGCCGGTCTGTTCTTTGCCCGGGTGGATACCTACGCCAGAGATTCTTCAAAGGCGCCTGCGCCCGGCGGAGTCAAGCTGACCCTGGCGGGAGACCGGGATCAGGATCTGATGCGGCTGGGCTGTGCCGCGGCGGAAAAGAATATTCTGGCATTTTTTGAGCGCTGGGGTATGACGCCGGACGAAGCTACCCGCAGCTATGCAAAGCAGTTTGCAGAGGAGACCAGAGCGATTTATTATGCAAACGACAACGCAAGGGTTTATGCCCTGCAGGGCGCGGGGAGTGCGCTGGGTGCCGGAGGCGAAACGGAAGCCGTGGGAGACGGTGTGACGGCTCAGGTGAGTAGTCAGAATCCCAACCAGGTTGACTTTGCACTGAGCGCGAAAAATATTCCGGAGGGCGATGTGCTGGGCTATGAGATCGTCAGATGTATGTATTCCGGCGGTCAGGTGATCCGGGAAACGGCGGGCTTTGCCACAGGAAATACCTTCAGTGACAGGGTGTTCTCCAACAACCGGGTGGTCTGGTATGAGGTGACGGTCATCGACAAGTATCTGAACCGTTCGGCGGTGAAGGTACTGCCTCCTGTGAAAATAGGGGACGATGGAAGCATGGATAAGACCTTCTGGACGGTTGCCGCGGAAGGATTGACGGCAGATCCGATTCAGGGCAGCGGCACGGATAATTCTCCCTGCGAGCCGGAAGAGGCAGCGCCTGAGACCAGATTGCTGGATCAGGACGGAACCACAGCATACAGGGCGACAGTGAAAGACAGTGCGGCCATTGTTTTGGAATTTAACAAAAAGCTTACTGTGGCAGGCTTTAAGTATACCGGTGTGACCGGACTGGCAGGCGTAAGCTATGAGATTCAGGTGCGGTCCGGAGACAGCTGGATCAAGGCTGCGGAGGGAAGCTTCGGCCAGGGAGACGGGGATTCCCAGACAGTGTACTTCTCCAACTCGGATAAAAAGTATGTGAGCACCTATGAGACCAACGCGGTGCGGCTGGTGCTGAATGCGCCGGGCGGAAGCGTGATTTCCATAGGAGAGCTGGACGTGCTTGGCGTAACCGGCGACAACGTGGAATTTGAGCAGACCCTGGACGGTACGGCGGCCATCGGAAGGCTTGCGGAGGAATACCGCTACGGCACGGAAGAAGGGGATGTTATACCTGCGGGATCTGTCCTGTTTACCGGAACCTATAAGGGAAATCCGGCTTATAATGTGGTGGTTCTGTATGACGAGAACGGGAATATTGTAGGAGGAACAGCAGCGGACGGAAGTCTGATGGCACAGCAGACCATTCTGGCGGATGTGCCGGACGAGGGACAGATTCAGAATGTGTCCGAGGGCACATG
This sequence comes from uncultured Acetatifactor sp., assembly GCA_910586835.1. Taxonomy (GTDB): domain Bacteria; phylum Bacillota; class Clostridia; order Lachnospirales; family Lachnospiraceae; genus Acetatifactor. Next base: position 9,592 of record CAJUJU010000031.1, on the reverse strand, counting down.
GCTCTACTGGATCGAGCCTGAGCAGCAGTGGACTCCGGCAGGCAGAGTGCGGGCAGAACTGTACCGTGTCAACAATGCGCTGACCAACGAGGGGCAGAGGCTTGTGAGCGATTCCATGTTTGTGGATGTGCCGGCGGAGCTGCCGGATATTACATTAAGCGGCGGATCAGTTCCACAGCCGTAATAGATAAGTGAGAATCTAGAATGAAAAACAGTATGTTAAAAATGGCTGTGTCTGTGCTCCTTCTGGCATTTTTGCTGCCGGCAGGAGCCCGGGCAGCCGGAGACGACGGCTTTCGGCTGGACGAGCAGGGAACGGTTACGGTAGTCTCCGGGCACGCGGCACAGGAAAGGATTTCTTCCCTTTGCTTCAGTCTTTCGGTGGACGCAGCCGGCGCGGAAAAAGTGGACTTTACATTTAATAACAGCAATGCAAAGGTTTTGGAATACAGATATGACGGAACCACAGGAGAACTGAAAGTATATGTGGCGGGGACGGAAGCTCTTTTCGGGGCGGGAACAGACTCCCTGGCTCTTGGTAGGGTGACTGTGGCGGATGGAAACGGGAATGCGGTGGAAGCCAGGGTCAGCGTTGTGGAGGATTCCCTGCGATATGTATATGGGACTGAGCTGAGAACCATGGAAAATGTGGATTTGCCGGGAGAGGTGACGCTTCCGGGAGGAAAGGTTCAGGTAACGCCAACGCCTACCCCTGCCCCCACCCCCACCCCTACACCAGCCCCTACGCCTACGCCTGCTCCAACGCCTACGCCAACACCCACCCCTGCACCCGGAGGCTCGCAGACGCCCCAGCCTCCCGCTCAGCCAACCCCTACACCGGAGCCCACCAGGACACCGGAATCTACTTCCAGGCCGGCATCGCGTCCCGGAACGAACCATGGTGCAAACCGGACGCCGCGGCCTACTCAGACACCTGAGGCAGATCCCACTCCTGAGCCTTCAGAGAGTCCGGAGCCGGGAACAGCCAGTCCTACACCCGGACCGTTGGAGGATCCGGTGGTCTCTCCGGAGGTGACGGATGATCCGCTTTATTATGAAGTGCCGGAGGATGAGGGAAAGCCTGATCTGGTGATTGTGGCAGCCATCGCCGCGATGGTTTTGTTCGGAGGGATACTGGCGTTGGCTGTGGTGACGCTGAGTAAGAAACCAAGACATGCATCTGACGACAAAAACTTCAAGTGGTAACTTGACTTTTATCCGAAAACGGACTATTATAGAAAATGTCCGTTTTCGGATTATTTATTTGGGAAATTGTTTCCGGAGATGTATAAGGAGGTGCAAAGATGGGAACGGAGGAGAGAAAAAGAGCAGAGCGGATGTGTGAGCTCAACGCTCTGTACAAAAAATATGACTATTTGTACCGCGGTGTGGCGGGGCGGTTTGGGCTTTCCGACGCGGCGCTGGGGATTCTGTATTTTGTCAGAATGGCGGACGGAGCCTGCTCCCAGAGTGAAATATGCAGTCTGATGATGCATTCAAAGCAGACGGTCAACTCAGCTATCAAAAAGCTGGAGGAGGAAGGGCTTCTGGTGCTTGCCTGTGGGGAGGGAAACAAAAAGAACAAGCTGATCACTCTGACGGCAGCAGGGGCGGCTCTGGCGGAGAAGACCGCGGACAGGGTAATCCGGGCAGAGCAAGCGGCCCTGGCCGGATTGACGGAGGAGGAACAGGGGATCTTTTTGAAGCTGTTTGCCGGATTTGTGGGCCGGCTTGAAACGGAAATGGATGCGCTGCGGGAAGCGCATGAAGAGGAGGCGTCTGAGTGATGAAAATACAGTTGTCAGATCACTTTACCTACGGAAGACTGCTGCGATTTACGCTGCCGTCTATTGTCATGATGATTTTTACTTCTATCTATGGTGTGGTGGATGGCTTTTTTATCTCAAATTATGTGGGGAAGACGCCCTTTGCCGCGGTGAATTTTATTATGCCTTTTCTGATGATTCTGGGAGCCCTGGGGTTTATGTTTGGTACGGGAGGCAGTGCTTTGGTGGCCATGACGGTGGGAGAAGGAGACCGGGAGAGGGCGAACCGGATTTTTTCTCTTCTGATTTATGTCTCCCTGGTCTGCGGTGTGTGTATTGCCATTCTGGGGGTTCTGTTTGTCAGGCCTGTGGCGGCCCTTCTGGGGGCAGAGGGAATGCTGCTGGAAAACTGTGTGCTTTACGGGCGGATTATCCTGGCGGCAATACCGGCGTTCATGCTGCAGATGGAGTTTCAGAGCTTTTTTGTAGCGGCGGAGAAGCCTCAGCTGGGGCTGATGGTGACAGTGGCCTCCGGCGTCGCCAACATGGTGCTGGACGCGCTGTTCGTGGCCGGGTTCCGTTGGGGAATTCCCGGGGCTGCCGCGGCTACGGCGGTGAGCTAGGTGGTGGGCGGAGTGATACCGCTGATCTATTTTTTACGGCCAAACCACAGTCTTTTACAGCTCACAAAGACAAAATTTGACGGAAGGGTGCTGCTTAAAACCTGTACCAACGGTTCCTCGGAGCTGATGAGCAATATTTCCATGTCCCTGGTGGGAATGCTGTACAATGTGCAGCTGATGAAGTACACGGGGGAGGACGGTGTTGCGGCATACGGGGTACTTATGTATGTGAGCATGATTTTCATGGCGGCCTTTATCGGCTATTCCGTGGGGGCTGCGCCTGTGGTGAGCTATCATTACGGGGCAGGGAACAAGGGGGAGCTGCGGGGCCTGCTGAGGAGAAGTCTGGTGCTGATAGGGCTGTTTTCCGTTGGAATGGTGGTGTTGGGGGAATGTCTGGCAAAGCCCCTGTCCCGGATTTTTGTTGGCTATGACACAGGGCTTCTGGAGCTGACGCTGCGGGGATTTGCGATCTATTCCTTCTCCTTCCTGTTCGCCGGTCTGGCCATATATGGTTCTTCCTTTTTCACTGCGTTGAACAACGGGCTGATCTCCGCACTGATTTCCTTCCTGCGGACGCTGGTGTTCCAGATTGCCGCGGTGCTGATCTTCCCGGTCATCTGGGATGTGGACGGAATCTGGTTTTCCATCGTGGCGGCGGAGCTGATGGCGGCGTTGGTGACTGCCCTTTTTCTGACGGGAATGCGGAAGAAATATCATTATGGCAGAGAGTGGCAGTCCCGGGGAGCTGTGGTCAACAGGGCATGGCAGAAGCAGTGTCCGTTGTTTATTTTTTGGACTTTGTGTAGTATAATCAATTTGAAATGCTGATTGGAAAAGGAACAGAAATGGCGTATAAGATATTGATTATAGATGATGACATCGAGCTTCTCAAAATGCTGAAAAAATATCTTGAAATAAAAAAGTATGAAATCATTACAGCAGAGAATGGATTGGAGGGAATAAATAAAATAAAACTGCAGCCGGATATTATATTGCTGGATGTAAATATGCCGAACATTGACGGAATAGAGGTATGCAGGAGGATACGGGATAAAGTAGACTGCCCGATTTTATTTCTGACCGCGCGGGTAGACGAACAGGACGTCGTAAACGGGCTTTCTTCCGGGGGAGACGACTATATTTTAAAGCCCTTTCGTCTGAAAGAGCTTGATGCAAGGATTACGGCGCACCTGAAACGGGAAACACGGCGCAAAGAAAAGACAGAAGTGTGCTTCCGGGGGGAGCTGTCTATTGATTATAAGGCGAAGACCGTGCAGATTCACACAGATTATCTGGAACTGACAAAATCAGAATATGGAATTATTGAATTTTTGACCATGAATCCGGGGATGGTTTTTGATAAAGATAGAATTTATGAGAGGGTCTGCGGTTATGATGCAGAAGGGGACAGCAGGGTCATTACAGAGCTGATCCGCCGAATCAGAAAGAAGATTCAGCAATATACGAAAAACAAATATATTGAAACCGTATGGGGGATGGGATACCGATGGATAAAATAAGAAATCTTTCCTTGAGAAAAACCATTCTTTTGTATATGGCGGTTGCCTTATTTTGCAGTTTTATGATCTCGAATGTCATTATCAGAATTGCCGAACAGATACAAATGAGCATCTGGTGGAATTATATAGATAAAGAAGTATATTTGGAAGCGGCGGAAAAGCAAGATCCTGGTTATAAAGTGGAGGTTCTAAGACCGAGTTTTTATGAGATGACATGGTCAGACGCTTTTGTGTCAGAACTTTGCGATTTTTTAGAGACTTATGCTGTGTTGATATTGTCTATGGCAGGAAGCTGTGGGGCAGTTTTCCTTTTTTACCGGAACAAGTTAAGAAAGCCCATGGAAGAACTGGCGAAAGGCTCCAAAAAGATTGCCGAGAATCAGTTGGATTTTTCCATTTCCTATGAGAATAAGGACGAGATGGGTCAACTTTGCAGAGAGTTTGAGCGGATGCGGGAACAACTTGCCAGAAATAATCAGGCATTGTGGAAGACCGTGGAGGAGGAAAAGATGCTGCGGGCGGCTATTTCCCACGATATACGCGCTCCGCTGTCCGTTTTGAAAGGATATCAGGAAATGCTGACGGAATATCTGCCCGGCGAAGATATTGATCTGGGACAGGCAATGGAAATGCTGTCAGAAAGCGGACGCCAGATTGAACGCATGGATGCCTTTGTAGAAGCAATGCGGAAATTGAGCAGCTTAGAAAACCGGCAGCTGACCCCGGAGAGTATCTTTGCCGGACAATTAGAGAAGGATATTCAGAGTGAACTTGCCATTTTGGAAAAAGAATATGGGAAACAATGTGTGTTACAGGTGGCAGAATCAAAGGAAGAATTTTATGGGGATAAGGAAGTTATATTGGAGGTAACGGAAAATCTCCTGTCAAATGCCCTGCGTTATGGGAAACAGCAAATAACAATTTTGGTAAGCATCGGATATGCAAAGCTAAGTATCTGTGTCGTGGATGACGGGGATGGTTTTCGGGAAGATGCAGAAAAAATTACGGAAGCGTTCTATGGGCAGAATATAAAAGACAGCCTGAAACATGCGGGGCTGGGAATGTATATCAGCAGGCTGTATTGTGAAAAGCATGGGGGAAAATTGGTTTTGGGAAATGATGAGCAGGGAGGGGCTGTGGTAACAGCAATATTCTGTCGGATTGCGTAAGCAATCCGACGTTTTTGTCGTATAGGAAATTACTCGTAGTAATTTTATTGTTTTTCTGTTGTGATTTATCTTTTATCATATCTTTGATAATAGAACCACTATGAATAAGGAGACAAAGCTATGTGGCCAATTTTGAAAAGAGAAGTAAAAAACTATATCAAAAACCCTCTGTTCTGGCTTGGCATTGCAATTGGTGTTTTGATTGTATTTGTAAATGTAAACCCCTATCTGAAGATCCGTTATTGGGTGGAAGGGGAAACCATTGTGAACGACGAACCGGACGCGTATGGAGATAGAGATGTTTTTAACGGATATGTGCCGACGGAGGAAGAGCTGCGGCGGGAAATGTGGGAAGAACGGATACGGGAAACCTTGATTTCCGTATTCGGGATGGATAATGAGGAGGCGCAGGCTGTGATCGATGAAATGAAAGAGATGGATGTTATGGCAGCCTGCGCCCATCTGGAAAAGTATGGTTTTTATAATGCATATTATGACTATAATGATACATCCATCCGTAAAGGAAGCCCTGAAGAAATCAATTCTTATATAGCGGGAAAATTGGAAAACAATGCATTTTCGTACTATTTTTCCAGAAAATTTGCCGATTTAGCAGGGGTGTTTATGGGATTTTTCGCAACCATTTTATTATCCGCTTTATTTATGCAGGATACCAGGAATAATACCTATGAGCTTCTTCATACAAAGCCTGTCAGCGCGGGAAGCTATCTGTCAGGAAAAGTAGGGGGTGGTTTTGCAGTCTGCCTGATAACGCTTGCTGTCTTAAATCTGATATTTTTTGGTATTTGTCTTATAGCGACGAGAAACAGCGGATTTGAGATGGAAGTTCATTTGACGGACTTTTTATTGGCAAGTGTTATATATGTACTGCCTTGCGTGTTGATGATTGTAAGCGTATATAGCTTGATTTCGCTGGTGTTTAAAAGCCCGCTGCCAGCTGTGCCGCTTTTATTTCTTTATATTATATATTCCAATATGGGAAGCAGTAATGGGGAAGGCATCTTTGGATATTACGGCAGACTCTTAGCGATTATGGTGCGGTTCCCGGGAAAATTTTTTGATACCGCCCCTCCGCCAATGATACTGCTGAATCAGAGTTTCCTCCTCTTAGCCGCAGTGTGCATCTTCTTTGTCTCAATGCAGATTTGGAAAAGGAGGCGGATATAATGAGGCGTGAAATGAAAATCTCCCTGACCTTTCAAAAGCAGGCTTATGCAGTATTTTTTGCCCTGGTCTTAAGCCTGGTCAGAGGGGTGGCCTATTCTAACGAAATAGGGATTGCATTAGAAGCACCAATGGCAATCCTTGCTTTCACATTCTGCGCAGATACCTATACGCAGGAAATTGTCAGCAGACGGTCAGAAATCTGGCGGCTGTGCCCTGGGAAAAAGCGAATTTATTTTATTTACAGGCGGATTGTGATACAGGGAATCTTTTTACTTACTGTCGCGGTCGTCTCCTATGGACTGTTTTTTCTGTTCCAGGATCCAATTACCTATGGAATAAGGCAAAACGGCTCGGAAAGCGAAATATGTCAGTTTTTTGTATATTTGGCAGCTGTCGCTGTCACGATTGGCTTCTGGGGGATTTTGTCCAATCTGATTTCCTGCCTGTTTCGGAATATGTGGGTGGGAATCGGAGGCTGCATGGTGCCGTGGCTGATTACAAATTCCATCTTCGGTAACAGAATCTTTGGCGCATGGAACCTGTTTTCTTATTCTTTCAGAAACCTGGAGGACAGCAGTGATTTTAGCTGGATATATGGGAAAGTTGTTTGTATTTGTATTGGGATCGCGGCATTGGCGGCATTGCCTGAAATCATCAGGAGAAGGGGTTGAGACGATGGGAATTAAGATAGAGGATTTGACAGTAACATTCAGGAATCATGTGACGGCAGTCAATCATGCCAATCTGGAAATCCCAAAGGGAATGTTTGGTCTGTTAGGGGAAAACGGGGCGGGAAAAACAACGCTGATGCGGGTCCTTACAACCGTTTTATCGCCAACCAGTGGTACGGTAACATTAGACGGAATACTATACAGCGAGAAAAATTTTGAAAAAATACGAAAGAAAATAGGATATCTGCCCCAGGAAATAGACCTCTATCCAAGCCTGTCAGTACAAGAATGCCTGGAATATATGGGGGACTTATCCGGTATACCCAGACAGATCTATAGAGAACGCATCGATCATTATCTTGAAAAGACAAACCTGTCAGAGCAGCGAAGAAAGAAGATGAAACAACTGTCAGGCGGCATGAAACGGCGAGTGGGGCTTATTCAGGCGCTTTTAAATGATCCGGAATTTTTAATTGTGGATGAGCCTACCACCGGATTAGACCCGGAAGAGCGTATCCGCATCAGAAATCTGCTGGTTGATTTTTCGGAAGGGCGTACCGTTTTGTTTTCCACCCATGTAGTGGAAGATTTGGCAGCTACCTGCAATCAGCTTGCTGTGATGAAAAAAGGAAAATTTCTTTATTCAGGAAACATGAAAAAATTGTTGGAGCAGGCAAGAGGTCATATTTGGATTTATAAAACAAAAGAGGAAGGGACGACAAGGGAATTGGGAAAAAAATATCATGTTTCTTCGAAACAATATGTTGGGGACGAATTGCGAATGAAAATAATCAGTGAAACGCCGCCCCAAGTGGAATGCAGTCCTTGTGAAGCAACGCTTGAGGACGCTTATATTTATATTGCAAACAGGGAAGTGTAATTGTGAAGATTTTCTGATGGCATATTGCTGTGGAGAAAAAGTGTTTCTCCACAGCTTTTTATAATTTAAAGTAGTTTCTGCAAAACACTTGACTGGGACACAATCAGGTAGTGAATGCCATAAAGATTTGATATTGTATTGACTGCTTAAATGATAAGTTTTATAATTGGAACATAAATGTTGAATTTTTAAAGAGGAATCATTATGACTATATCAGAACAAATAAAAGTATTATGTGTGAGAACAAATATCAGTGTTTCAGAATTGGCTCGCAGAATGGGGATGTCACCACAAAATCTTAACGCAAAGTTAAAAAGGGAAACTTTTACAATATCTGATTTGGAGCAGATTGCCAAGGCAACCGGAACAACCTTTGTACGAAAATTTATCTTAAATGATGGAGAATCTGTCTAATGAAAAACTATAACATGGAAAAAGAACATTCCACGGAAAAAGAACATTCCATGGAAAAAGAACATTCCATGGAAAAAGAACATTCCATGGAAAAAGAACATTCCACGGAAAAAGAACATTCCACGGAAAAAGAGTATTTTTTAGAAAAAGTGCATGAAAAATTTAAAGATAATCGAGATGTGATTTCATTGTTCTCAGGGGCGATGGGACTGGATATCGGCCTTGAGAAAGCCGGATTGAATATTGTGATAGGGCAGGATTTTGAACCAACATGTGTTGAAACGATGAAAGCGAATGGGCATAAGGTTCTTGAGGGAGACATCAGAGAAATAAAGCCGGAAACACTTTTGGAGTTTACAGGATTGTGTGTTGGGGAACCATTTATGATTTGTGGGGGGCCACCCTGCCAGCCATTTTCTACTGCGGGGAAACGGCTTGGGATAAATGATCCTAGGGGTAGTCTTTTTATGGATTTTATCAGGATGATAGATTATATACGTCCGCGCTTTTTGTAATGGAAAATGTGAAAGGCATAGTTTCTGCACCGTTGAAACATGTTCCGACGGCTGAAAGGGAAAAAGATGATCCAGAGCAAAGACTGGGAACGGTTCTGGATGTGATTTTGTCTGAATTTAAGAAGCTGGGATATAGGACTGTTTACGGTGTTTTGGATGCTGTAAATTACGGCGTGCCTCAGTTCCGTGAACGTTTTGTGTTAATAGGCAGCAGGGATAGTGAGGATATATTTCTGCCGATGCCAACACATTTTCAGATTCACCAAAATCCAGATTACAGATGGAAAACAGTAGGTGATGTAATAAAAGATTTAGAGGACGCTCCGGGAGAGTATACGCCATTAAGCGGTGATAGAAAAAAATATCTGCATATGGTTCCGGAAGGCGGGAACTGGAAAGATCTGCCCCAGGAAATAATTCCTGTCGCTATGGGAGGGGCTTATGAATCTGGCGGGGGCAAGGTTGGGTTTTATAGAAGACTGTCATATGTACAGCCTTCCCCCACAATTACCACATCACCGGCTCAGAAGGCTACAATGCTTTGTCGCCCTAAGCAGGACAGGCCATTAAGTATAAGAGAGTATGCAAGAATTCAGCAGTTTCCAGATGATTGGAAATTTATTGGAACGATATCTGCGAAATATAGGCAGATTGGAAATGCAGTTCCTGTTGGCTTAGCTGAGGCTATTGGCAAGGCAATTATATCGACAGCAAATAGCACATCAACTATAGAAACAAAACGATTTAGGGGAACGGGTGTGCATAATAGAATAAAAAATGCAATGGAATTAGGAGCTTCCTGTATAATTCAAATATAGGGAATTCCAAGAAGGGTGGTTGAGA